>CAIRNC010000213.1 GCA_903879875.1 uncultured Bacteroidota bacterium | reverse complement strand
TTGTTTCTTGAATACTTCTTGGGCACTATTGGCGTTCAAAAGTTCGGTTCTAATGCCTTGAATCTCGGTAATTGCAGCGGCACTAAAACCAGCAGCCACCAATTGGGGTTGATATTTTACACAAGCTTTGCTCATTTCGTCCATAAACTGCACCATTTGTGGCGCACTTCTTCGGGCACGTTCATAATCGTTGATGCCAAATTCGTTTTGTGTGCCAACACTGTTGGGGAAAGTTTTTAGAGCAAAATATTTCACATCGGCATATTTGGCTTTGGCTTTTTCCAAAGCCGCCAAGGTGAGTTCTGTTTTTTGCACCTGTTGGTCAATGACCGATGAGTCGGCAACCACGGTTTCGGCTGCAACCACAGCCGTTAGAAACTGAGCGGCATAGGCAGCCGTAATGGTGCTGTCAAAGTTGGTAAATTTAGCTAAATCGCTCACTAGTAGCGCTTGGATAGTTCGGGCGGTTTCCGTCATATAAACGTCCGAGCCCTTGTAATTTCTGATGATTTCTTCAGGATTCATGTTTTTTTGTTTAGAATTAGGATATAAAAATAAAAAAAATAATTATACAATTCAATTTTTTAACAAAAATTCAAAGTAATACCAATTGTCCATTTCAATTTACATCTTGTCACTTACGGTTTACTTCTTGCTGTCAGGTCTTTGCTTCTTGCTGTCAGGTTTTTACCTCTTGCTGTCAGGTCTTTGCCTCTTGCTGTCAGGTTTTTACCTCTTGTCGTTGCGTCTTTACAACGATGCGCTGGCGACAAGAGCCAAAGACGCAACGACAAGAGTTAAAGTAGTAGCGACAAGCACCAAAGAAGTAGCGACAAGAGTTAAAGAAGCGGCGACATGAACCAAAGACGCAACGACAAGAGTTAAAGTAGTAACGACAAGAAGTAAAGTATTAGCGGAAAGAGGTAAAGAAGCGGCGACAAGCACCAAAGAAGTGGTGACAAGCAATAAAGTAGCAACGACAAATAGTAAAGAAGTAGCAGAAAGAGATAAAACGGCGCATTAATGGTATATACAAGAATAATGAAGCGATAAATACGGTATTGATATGATGGATTTGATTGTAATTTTATATATTTGAAGAATAGAAAAACTAAAACATGCGTATAACATGCCAATTTAGAACAAAAAGCGGTAATTTTATGCGTATATAAACGAGTTATAGCCAATTTTATGAACGACACACTTAACGACTTTAAAGTAACTGACAGACAGACTTTCATTAAGTTTCTTGACTTATTACGCAAGGACTTTTTGGATAATCCTGATAATTGGGAAAACAAAACTTTGCCTGACTTTTTGGAAGCGTTGGGTGCATATACAGAAGACATTCAAGGCTATTACGACAATATGAAACTAAATGTAAACGCTGACAAACCTGACTGGTCAATATTTGCTGACATTTTTAAAGGCGCAAAAGTATATGAGTGAAGTACAAAATATTTACCTGACAATTATAACTGAAAATCAGACGCAAAAAATAAAGGCTGAGAAATTATCAGAGATAATAAAAAGCGAATTGGGTGATGATTGGAAAATCTTAACCATTGATAAATACTACAAGTTTGAAAACTCATACAAAATAGAATTTGAAAAGACTGTTATTGAATATCACCAAGACAGAATAAATAATTTAGCAATAAGTTTAACAGACAAACTCGTATCACCTTGGTTGCTTTACTTTGACAATGAAGAAAATAGCATTGAATTGATATACAATAAGAATGAAAGCACTCGTGACAGGAAAACAGAATTTAATGTGATAAAATGGGGACATTTACAGATAATGAAATAAAAACTGGCTATAACAGCAGCTACCCAAAAGTGGCGGTTCAGTGGTTAAATCAAGCTTTGTGCTTCTATCAAAGTTTCTGCTTGGTTGACAATGAAGTGCTTCGAAATCGCCACCTTCGGGTAGCTGCAAACCGTTGGCAGACAGCTAAAAAAACGTAGAAAAATGAACTATAAATACACTTTTTTTATAATAATCTATTTATTTTTAAGTAGTTGCAAAAACGAACCAAACTTAAAAAATATTCAAAATAATGAAAGTCAGAAAGAAAATATCAAAACCGAAAAAGAGAGAATTACTGAAATAAAAAATAATTTTGCTCGAATAAATTCCACAAAAAACTGGTCAAAAAAAATTGTTAAAGAACTTTGGGAAAGTACCGAAGGTGGAGAAGCAAATTTTTTCTATTCAAATAATAATTTGGAAAAAATTACTGAAATACATTATGGAGAAACGGGACAGAATTTATCTGAATATTACTTTTCAAATAACAAATTATCATTTATTTTTGAGAAAGAAATGAATTATAACCGACCGATAACTTATATCAAGGAATTAAATAAAGACATTGAGGATGGTATATATTTTGACATTAATAAATCAGAAATTAATGAAGTTAGAAGTTATTTTTATGATGATAAATTTATCAAGCAAATTTCAAGTATTAAAAGTGAAAACAAAATTATAGTTAGCTTGGAAAACGAAAACTTACGTTTAATACAAAAATTAGAATTTGTAAAAAAAATTGAAAAAACAAAAGAATAGCCGATCTGCCAACAGCAGTTACACAAGATTTGGGTTTTAGGCTTAATTTGAAATTGGTTTTGTATTTGGAAGATTTGGCAAATCCGAAAATAGAGCTTAATTTAGTCCCAAACCCGCTGTAGTAACAGAACGTTAGCAGAAAGCCTTCCAAAATAATGAGAACTATGAGAACTTTGATATTACTTTTTGTAGCAATTCTTTCAACGAGTTTTACGAATATTGTTGAAGATAATTTGAACTTGGAAATCACGAAAGTTAAAAAAGCGGAAAATAATTTTCGAATTTTAACTTTAAAGCTTTCGAATATATCTGATAAAGAATTTAAATTTTTTACTTGGTCGTGTTCAAATCAAAAATTATTTAGCGCAAATAATATTTTGATAGAAATTCCAGAAAAACAATGTGATAAAGACAATATTGTAATTAACAAATTATCACCAAACAAATCGAAAATATTTAAACTTAAAGTTTTGAATAAGGGAGAAAATCTTAAATTTAAAATTACATTTAATTGCACAATGATTCCTGAAACGAAACAGACAAGAACGATTCAGATAGTATCGAATGAAATTCAACTTTAATTAATAGGCCATCTGCTAAAACCCCGATCACTCGGATATGCACTAAATCCCACGTGATGGATAGCGCAGCATTGCATTCTGTACGCACTATCAACCTTTCAACTAAAACCTACCCTTGATTCAACCAGTTTTTGAAATCATAAAAATTTTGAGGAGCTACACCATGACCAATTGGGTATTCTTTATAGACATTTTCAACACCCAATTTGTTTAATAAAACAGGTGCTTTTCGTGCCCAAGCTACAGGAATCACTTGATCGACGGTGCCGTGAGAAATAAACATGTTCAGGTGACTAAAGTCGTTGTTTTGGTAGTTTTCGGTAACGATATCAAGATTCAAATAGCCACTTAATGCCACCACACGTTTAATTTTTTCAGGATAGGACAAGGCAACGGCATAGCTCAAAATTGTGCCTTGACTGAAGCCAATTAAAGTTACATTATCGGCATCAATAGCATAATTTGCAGTCAATTCATCAATAAAATGCACTATCAAATCGCGAGAGGTTTTGGCTTGTTCGTGATCGGAGAATTTGTTTTCGTCAGCATCAAAATTGATAGCATACCAAGCATAACTGCCGTATTGCAAGTCATAAGGTGCCCTTGCAGCCACTACATAATAGTGGTCAGGAAGTTCGGCTGCAAACGAAAATAAATCTTCTTCGTTGCTGCCGTAACCGTGAAGCAAAAGCAATAACGGATTTTTATCTAATTTTATCTTTGGTGCTCTAACGAGGTGATGTAGTTTCATAATTTTATTTTAGGATGGTTGATACTAGAATTCGTAGCTGCTTGGAGACCAAGTTTTCTCCATAACCGCAAAACGAATTAAGGAAAAGAAACGAACAATTTAACGAAAACGAGCCATGAAGTTTTACTTTTGTTAGTGGCTGGCACTTTTGCTTTTCATATAATTGTCCGGTGTCATTACCGCCAATTTGCTATTTTTAAAATCTTTTATGTTTCTAGTTATTATTAAATCAATTTCTTTGTCTAATTCTGCTGAATAATTTTGTAAAGCATCTTCAAAATCTTTAAAATTGGAGTTCAAAGCTTGAATTATTACTTCTTTATCCATTATTAAAATTTCAGTAATTGAAACTAACAATTTTAATTTTTCGATTACTTTTTCATGCTTAGCAGTTTGTCTAAGTAAATAGTAAACATTACTTATAATTACTGGCGTTACAAAGCCTTTTATTTCTTTTAATTCACAAAGAGAAAAAATTTTAGAAGCGTTTTCTGCAAAAGGTTGTCGGTCAAAAAAGAAATCAAGAATTACATCGGTATCAATTAAGATTCGTTTCATTGATTATAAATTTTTTTCAGACAAACGATTGGTCAATTCTTTTTTATAATCAAAGTTTTTTGGAGCAGTAAAAGAACCTTTTAGAGATTTTACAATAGGAGTTAGTTCCATTTCATTTGAATCACTTTCTTTTGTAAGTGCTTTTAAATAATTTTCTATTAAGCTTGACAAACTACGTTCTTTACCTTTTGCATATTTTTTTGCTTTCTCGATAACGGTTTGTTCTATTGTCAATGTTAATTTCGTATTCATGATATTTAAAATAAAATAGTATGAAGCAAATATAAAGAGATAAATTTTCACGTACAAATATTATCTTAATAACACGTGTTATTTGTTTTTGGGTTCCGCTTGCCACTAAGGAGCGCTAAGCGAACTAAATTTATCTTTTTTGCCAGAGATTACATGGATTTTCTGTAATCAAATGGCTTTAATTATTTAATTGAAGTGCTATAACTTTTTTAAACCACATAGAATTATAGTCTATTGTGTTATGGAACAATTTTAAAGGCATTTCATTTTACATAGCTATGATAAGTGAAGCGCCTTTCTATTTCAAAATTTAAAATAATACTATGTGGTTTCAATTTTGAAATCAGCATTTAGTTCTTAATTGGAGTAAATACTTATAGTATTAAATTCCTACGAAATACTTTTAAACGCTTTTTGAAAAAACGCACCCAATAAAGGCATGGCTTTCGTATCGCCTTTAATCGCGCTAAACATGCCATAACCCCATAAAACAGAAACGAAAATCCACATGGGTGCTGCAATCATTATCGAATTAAAATTGCTAATTATCATTCCTAAAGAGATAAAAGTCAGCGTAATGCCTAATCCTTGACGGATGTGAAAAGAAGCAAAAGCATTCTTGTTTTCGGCATTCATTGACATGGCAATAAAAACGCCAACGCCTAAAATATAACTGGTTATGGCGGCCGTTTTTCCTTCTTCGATGGTTTTATTTTCCATTATTTATTGTAAAATTAATTTTCCTTGGTTGAAAATGCCATATACTTTTCCTTTCATTGCCATTCCAAAAAAAGCACTGTTTTTAGATTTTGAAAGCACCGATTCTTTTGTAAATGTCCAATCGCCTTGTGGCGTAAATAAGGTAAGGTTGGCTTTTGCATTCACATTAATACTTTCCCTTTCTAGAGCGAAAATTGTTTTTCCAAAAGTTAGTTTTTCGATTATTAAATCCAACGGCAACACGTTTTGCAAAGCACCAAAAGCACTTTCTAAACCAATAGTTCCGTTTTTTGCCAAATCAAATTCCATTTTTTTGTGCTCAATGTCCATCGGGTTGTGGTCGGAAGTAATGCAATCGATGGTGTCGTTTTTCAACCCTTCGAGCAAAGCCAATCGGTCTTTTTCGGTTCTTAAAGGAGGCGAAACTTTATATCGAGTGTCAAATTCGGATAATTTTTCGTCGGTTAAAACCAAATGATGCACCGCTACGCTACACGTAACTTGTAATCCTTTGGCTTTGGCTTCTTGAATCAATTGCACAGACTTTGCCGAAGAAATAGTTGGAATATGAATTTTGCCGCCAGTGTATTCCAATAAAAATAAGTTGCGGGCAATTTGAATTTCTTCGGCCAGATTGGCAATTCCTTTTAATCCCAATCGGGTGGAAGCTTCACTTTCATTGGCCACTCCGTTTCCTTTGATGTGGGCATCTTGCGAAAAAGCAAGGACTAATCCATCAAAATCTTGGGTATATTGCAATGCGATTTTAAGTAAATTGGGGTTGTCCATACTTTTTCCGTAATCGCCAAAAGCAAGAGCTCCCGCATTTTTCATGTCAAAAAGTTCCGCCAAATCGTTGCCTTCGCTATTTTTGGTCAAAGCACCAATCGGGTAAAGCTCGGTTGCAAAACCTGCCGCTTTTGATTTTACAAAATTAACCTGCGATTGATTGTCGATAATTGGAAAAGAATTGGGTTGCAAAGCCACAGCTGTAAAACCACTTTTTGCGGCAACAGTCAAGCCATTTGCAATGGTCTCTCTGTCTTCAAAACCGGGTTCTCCAAAACAAACACTACTGTCAAACCAGCCTTGTGAAACATGCAATTGATTGAGTTTAATTTCCTCCAATTGTTCTGGATTGGCAATTGATTTTCCTATGGCAGTGATGCAATTATTTTCAATTTTCAAATCAACAATCTGATTGTGAAAAGGACTTTTTGGGTCCATAATTGTAGCTTCTTTTAGAATGAGTTTCATTTTACAAATTTTTGTATGAGTAATTCAATAACTAAAAATAACAAAGTAAAAATAACAAACCATTTCCAAATTTCATTGTTGGTTCTGTCGGTTTGTAAAGTGTCAAAAATGGTGCTGATGTTGTCGATGGTTTTAAAATCCGATAAGTTGATTTCGGTGTTTGACAACAAGTTGCTTTCGGTTCTGTTGTAATTAAAACTGATGTTTTTCAGCAGTTGTTCTTGTTTGAAAATACCGAAATTCCCCGATTGTTGCGGATAATCATTGAACGTTAATTTTACTTTATTATTCAGTATTTGTTGCATGGGAATGAAATTTTCGGTGCTGTTTTTTACACTTACAATCTCCTCTTTAGAAAGTTTTGCATCAATCAAATACGGCTGATTTTCGCCAATGACAAGAGCCGAAACGCCTGTTTTTTGAATGCTTTGCGCCATATTATAAAAAGTTGGCACAATCAAAGGCGAGTTCTGAAAATTGGAATTAACCGTGTTGATTGGCGCACTAAAAACATAAACGGAAGCGACTTCTTTTTGTATGGAAGTTAAAAATACACTTTGGTCTTCATAGCTCAGAATTGCTGGAGTAGCACTATTTATTGCAAAAGAATTTTTTGTGTTTGGATATTGAAAATTCTCGATTTTCTTTTCAAAAACACCGGAATATAACGGATGATTGAACGCAATTTTGGTAATTAATTTTTCTTTGTTCTCCAGATTTTTGAATTGTATATTTCCAAAATTGGCTAAAAAAGCATTCAAATTAGCCATGGAATTCTCTTGAGATGGAACAAGCACCAAATTACCGCCTTTTTCTACAAAAGATTTCAAAGTAGTTTGCAACGCCTGTGGAATTTCTTTAAGTTCATTCAATACAATAGCATCTTGTTTTTCTATCAAATTGTAATCCAAATCTGTTATTGGAAAATTGGTATAATTGAATTCCGTTTCGGTGAATATTTTTGACAAATAACCATTTTTATCTGTAGTTCCAATGCTTAGAACGTTAATTTTTTCTGGTTTTGAAATACTAAAATACAAAGTGTTGTCGTACTCCAAACCATTGTCTTCAATGGCAACGTATCCGTTAAAATCTTCTTTTGGAATGGTGAATTGAATCGTTTTTTGTTTGCTATTTGCTCCTTCATTATCAAAAGTCAAAAGTGTTTTGGCAATCAGCTTTTTTTGATTGTAAAGCGCGATGGGTGTAGCTTCAAAATGGTCGCCATAAGCCGATAATTTAATGCCAATTTCGTAGAAACGATCTAGGGTTTGGTGGATGTAAACACTATCGATGGAAAGATTGTTTTTCTGTTCTGCTTTTGGCGTTATAAAATAGGTGTTGAATTCTTTGTCAATGCTTTTTAAGTGTTTTTGTTCCAAACCAATGCCGTCAGAAATCACAATAATGTCTTTGTTGAAGGGTGACTTATGCGATTTTATTTTTGCCATTGCATTTTCCAATTGAAACGGTGCGGCACTGTATTTTAGATTTTGCAACTCCGATTGTATTGATTTGATATCGGTATTCCAAAAGGTTTCAGAATTGGTAATCAATGAAAAAGTTTGATTCTCGGGGCTGTGTTCCAACAAATCCTGAACAGCTCTTTTCAACAGTTCTCCTTTTTGACCTTTGGCTTGCATGCTGAACGAATTGTCCAAAATAATATACATTTCGTTGGTAGCCGTGTTGCTTTCTTTCGCTTTGAAAAACGGTTGTGCAAAGGCAAAAATCAAAGCAGTTAGCAACAACAAACGTGTGGCTAAAAGCAACCACTTCTTGATTTTCGAGCTTTTCCGGGTTTGTATGGTGAGTTCTTTTAGAAAGCGAACATTGGTAAAATATTCTTTTTTGAAACGGCGCAATTGGAACAAATGCACCAAAATTGGAATGACCAACAAAAATAAAAAATAGAGAATTTCTGGATGTTTGAATTGCATTCGGCTGTGTACTTTGAGCGTCAAAAATACTACTTTTTATTATTTTGAAAGTGGATTTTCGGGTTTTAAATGATAAATATTTTATTCAGTAGCTAATAATAGTAAAAAAATACGTTATTTTTTATTTTTATAAATAGAGGGTGTACTTTATTGCATAATAGCTATTTACGACCTGTTTTTACACCTAAAAATTGTATATAATTCAATTTATATGCCGTTAAAGGAATATATTTAAAGCGTTCAAGAGTGGATAATCGACTGTGAAGTGCTAGTTTTGCAATAAAATCAATAGTATTCGCCATTAATCCTTTAGAAATTACGCATGAGCCCCTTATTAAAAAAGAAAATAGCATTGCCATATATTATAGGCAGCACATTGTTGGCCGTTCTAATCACTTTCTCAGTGATGAGTTTTGAAAGCAATAAAAAAGAAGCACTTTACCTTAGTGAAATTGAAAACGCCAATTCCAGCACTTATTCAATAAAGCGACTTGAGGGTTATAAATTCATAAAACCTATAATGTTTGTTGATAATCCCAATGAGGAAGGTGCTTTGGCATTGACAAAACAAGAAATCAACACGCTGATTGAAAATTATAAAATCAATCAAGGTGTGGTTGCAGCTTCAGTCTACATTAGAGATTACGAAGGGAATGGTTGGATGGCTTTGAATGAAAATGAAAAATACGAGCCAGGTTCGCTTTTTAAAGTGCCAATTATGATTGCATATCTTAAAATGAATGAACAAAATCCTGGGGTTTTAGAGAAAGAATTAGTGTTCAATCAAACTTTTTCCTTTGATAAAAAAGTAGCTTACAAGTCGAAAACGATTCAATTGGGTAAAACGTATAAAATAAAAGAATTGTTACGATACATGATTGAGTATTCGGATAATAATGCAACGGCCTTACTCAATAATAATTTAAAAACATCGGTTTTGGAGAAATTATTTGTGGATTTTGGGCTTCAAAAACCAGATATACATGCTAAGAATTATTACTTTACGGTTAAAGAATGTTCAATTTTTATGTTGTCACTCTATAATGCGTCTTATTTAACAATCGACGATTCCGAATTTGCGGCTAGTCTTTTGAGTAAAAGCGAATTTAATGATGGGATTAAAAAATTCATTCCAAAAGAGGTAAAAACGATTTCTAAATTTGGAGAATCGGGTACAAATGTAGAAATGCAACTCCACGAAACGGCTATTGTTTATCTGAAGAACAGACCTTATTTACTAACTGTTATGACCAAAGGCAAAGACAATAAGTCGCTTTCAAATTTAATTAGCGAAATCTCTAAATTAACTTTTTCTAATCTGAATAACTTATAATTATTGGGATTACTACTTTAATTCCTTTTAAACTTTTTGAGTTTTTTTTTAAGAAATACAAATTAAATAAAACTTATCTATCTTTGAAGCATCACTAAAAATGGTTTCAAAGATGGAAAATTTTATAAACACAACACTCGACACTACCCAATTACCAAAGTTTGAAGAAGTGCCTTTCACGCGATTGCATCCCAAATATTTGTGGATTGTATTATGCAGTTTGTCACTTTTCATAATAGTAATAATTGGAGCGCCCCTTGGCTATGACTATTTTAATCCAGATGAATTCACCAATAGATTTTGGTTGCTTTTCGGGATTTCAGTTCCAATTATTGTCGTTTTAGGCACTTTGTTTTCAGTATTCATTTACAAGAAAAAAGGATATGCATTTCGTACCCACGATGTACTTTACCGTCATGGCATCATTGCTACAACCACCATAATCATCCCTTACAATCGCATTCAACATGTGGCATTGCACGAAGGAATATTGGCGCGCTTTTTTGGATTGGCTACGATTCAAATCTATACTGCAGGTGGCAGTTCTAGTGATTTGTCCATTCCGGGTATCGCGAAGTCAGAAGCCGAGAACATCAAACAATTATTGATGGGTAAAATTCAAAAAACGTTATAATGGAAGCCGATTTCAGTCAACCGCAAAGACAATCCATCGTTGGGATTGTTGTAATGTTTTTTGATACAATCCGAAATTATGCAAGAGCGTTTTGGCCTATTTTATTAGTTTGGGTAGTCAAAAGTAAAGACTTTCATTTTGGATATATTGCACTTTCTTTCCTCGTTTTTATACTGATTTTTGGAGTTATTTCATATTTAAAATACTGGAATTTCACCTTCTATTTGGACCACGAAAACGAAGAGTTTGTAATCAATTCGGGTGTTTTGAGTAAGACACGAACGACTATAAAACTCAATAAAATTCAGCAAGTGCATGTCAATCAATCTTTTTTGCAACAGCTTATTGGTGTTTATGCGCTCGATGTGGATACGGCAGGTACGAATAAAACAGAAGTGGCCATTCAGGCGATTTCCCATCCGTTGGCATTGGCTTTAAAAGCACGTTTGTTAGAAAACGATAATACAGCATTCCCCGATACGGTTTTGCAAACGGAAACAGAAACATTTGCTCCAGCGGCACATCCTTTTGTAAAAATCAGTTTTCTTAGTTTGCTAAAAGTGGGTATTACGTCCAATTATGTTCGCAGTTTTGGATTGCTACTTGCTTTTTTCTTTTCCACTATCGAAAACATCAAGCACATTTTTGGAGATGAAACTATTGATGAGAATAAACTCGGTGGTTATTTTAAAAATGCAGCACTGCTAGAAATCATTCCTTTATTGATAATGGCGCTATTTGTAATTATATTAGTGATGAATGTGTTTCGAATCGTTTTTAACTATTTCAATTTTAAAATCACCAAACAGAGCGGTTCGCTTTTGTTGTCTTTCGGTTTGTTGAATACCAAAAACACTATTATTAAACCCGCTCGGGTACAAATAGCCACTGTTTCGAGTAATTATTTTCAAAAGAAATTAAATATACTCGAAATAAAAATCAAACAAGCAACTAGTGGTGAAAAAGAAGAACGCAAAGCGGCAATTGAGATTCCAGGTTGCAATGCCTCCGAACGAGATGCTTTTTTGCAACTGTTGTTTCATCAGCTTCCTGAGAAAGGAGTGATGCTGCAACCGAATTATCGCAAACTCGGATTTGCACTTTTCTTGTCGATAGGATTGCCTGTTGGTGCATATTATGGTTTCAAGGATTATCTCGATCCTTCATTTGCACAAGCGAGTTATGTCGTTTGGATTTATGCAGTGCTAATGGCAATTTTACAATACATTAAATTTCGAAATTACCGTTTGTTTATCAACGACCATTTTATCATCAAGCAAAGTGGCGCTTGGGATATCAGCCATGAAATTTTTGAACCAAGCAAGATTCAAGCCATCACGACCTCACAACTTTTTTGGCACAAAAGCCTCAATATTGGCTCCGTAACCTTGCATACCGCAGGGGGTTCAATTGCATTTCATTTGGGTAATTTCGATACCATTAAAAACTACATCAACCTTTGGTTGTACGAAATGGAAACTTCCAATAGCAATTGGATGTAAGGGGGTTTAATATTGATTAACTGAAAAAGAGCATCCAGTTGACACCCTTTTTATACATGTCTATGAAAATAGCCAGAATCTGTCTTGACGATTCGTGTTATTTAGCTCTAGTTATGCTGTGTTATGCTTTCTATAATGCCTTGTTGCTATAACAGCCATGACAATGAATGGAATTGTTGAAACTATTATTTTAGCTTTAAGAGTCATTATTCCTATTATGAACATAAATACTAATAAAAGACTTAAGCCAAAAATACTAATATAAGTCAGTATTCTATTTGGTTTTTTTTGAAATAATGTGATTAGTAATAATAGCTGACCTATCATTGGTAATAATGTAAAAGGGTGTAGCACTGAAATGGGGTCAACTAATAATTTAGAAATAATTTCGCCTTCAGCTTGAATAAGAAACAAATGATTTTTTCCACTCCACTCCAAATATCCTATAAAAGAAGTGAGGATTAAGAGCAAGTTTATGACTTTACTTTTCATTTTACTTCAATTGATTTATTTTAAACATCCCTTAAAAAGGGTTTGGTGTTATAAATAGCTATTTATTACAGATTCAAATATACTAATTTTTTAGTAATTATTTATACTGTATTTCTTAATAAAATAGCAAACGGAGGAAACGAATTGAACCGATGTTGACCTATAATAGTTTAATGTTTTTTGTAGTTGCTTTGCTGTTTTTTATAAGTCAACTCTTTTTTATGCTTCCCAACTAGTAATGGCTACGATTTGAAATGGGAAACAAAAGTCTATGGGCGCACTTATGTTGCAATCGCTTTTTCGTAATAAAAAGGAATCCACTATAGTCAGAATCGTTACTCCTTAGTGATTTTGATTGTAGCATTTCCGTTTGAAGTGCTCACTTTTACAAAATACAAACCCGATTGCAAGGCTGCTACGTTTAAAGTAGCTTCATAACTGTTGGGTGTAGCTGTCAATACAATTCTACCATTACTATCCCTAATTTCTGTGGTAAGTATGAGTGCCGTGTTTTGTAAGTGCAAAACGGTTTGTGCAGGATTCGGATACGCAAGTACTGATTTAGAATCAAAAGCAGTTACAGCAAGAACAGGACAAGCCAGTGTTGTTGGAATGTTTTGTTCCACATTGCTGCCATCGCCCAATTGCCCGTACAGATTAGAACCCCAAGCCCATAGTGTACCATCGGTTTTTAGCGCAAGGGTGTGATAACCTCCTGAAAACGGACTTTGCCAATCAGTTGTGGTTCCAAGTTGAGTGGGGCTGTATCGTTGTGAGGTAGTACCATCGCCCAATTGACCGTTGCCGTTAATTCCCCATGTCCATAGCGTGCCATTTGATTTTAGGCCAACAGAGTGCCCAACCCCAGCACAGATTTTTTGCCAATTGGTTGCGGTTCCAATGGCTGTTGGTGTATTTTTGTCAAGATTGCTACCGTCTCCCAATCCGCCGTACGTATTATAACCCCACGCCCAAAGGGTTCCATTTGCCTTAAGTGCTAGGGAGTGATAATTTCCAGCGCTAATGCTTTGCCAGTTGGTTGCTGTACCGATTGGAGTCGGCACATATTTGTCGGTATTGCTACCATCACCCAATTGCCCAAAAGAATTATAACCCCAAGACCATAGTGTCCCGTCGGTTTTAAGGGCTATGGTGAAATATTGTCCTGCACTTATTTTGCTCCAATTTGTACTCGTGCCTATAAGCGTAGGTACATTTTTGTCAAGTAGGGTTCCGTCACCTAATTGACCGTGATGGTTCCAACCCCATGCCCAAAGCGATCCATCTGTTTTTAAAGCTACCGTAAAATAGACGCCTGCGCTGATACTTTGCCAATTGTTATCCGTGCCAATTGGAGTGGGTACGTATTTATCGGTAGTGGTGCCATCACCCAATTGACCGTAGTTGTTTCTGCCCCATGCCCAAAGCGTACCGTCTGCTTTAATAGCGACGGAATGATAATTTCCAGCGCTAATCGTTTGCCAATTCGTAGCCGTTGCAATTTGGGTAGGCACATTTTTAGCCTCCGTACTGCCATCGCCAAGTTGACCGTAATCATTTCGTCCCCACGCCCATAGAATCCCATCGGTTTTCGTTGCAAGGGTATGATTGCCTCCAGCGGCTATTTTTGTTATACATTGCGCATGTCCTTGAAGACTGATGCTAAGAATAAGTAAAAGAGTAAAAAGTTGTTTCATTGTATGTCTTTTCTAAAACGCCTCAAAACTACAAATTAATTGTTTAACTTGGAATGTATTTCACTTTTGAAAAATAGCGTTAGGTGTGAAGTAATAGCTCACGGAAAACACAGATTACACAGATTAACACAGATTTAATGAATTTACACTTAAAAAAGTATCATTGTAAATCCGTTCCATCCGTGTTATCAGTGTGCCATTAGCCTAAGCCTCTAGTTTTACGCCATAGCTCACGGAGAACACAGATTTCACCGATGAGCACAGATTATTTCAATAGTAAACTTAAAGAATATCAGCGTAAATCCGTTCCATCCGTGTCATCGGTGTGCCAATAAGTGATATTACTTATTTCATGTAATGGCTTATTTATGCCACGGATTACAGAGATTGGCACAGATTTAATGAATTTGTTTTTAATAGAATATCAGTGTAAATCCGTTCCATCCGTGTTATCCGTGTGCCATTAGCCTAAGCCTCTAGTTTTACGTCATAGCTCACGGCGAACACCGATTGCACCGATGAGCACAGATTATTTCAATAGTACACTTAAAAAATATCAGTTTAAATCCGTTCTATCCGTGTTATCCGTGTGCCATTAGCCTATGCCTCTAGTTTTACGTCATAGCTCACGGCGAACACCGATTGCACCGATGAACACAGATTATTTCAATAATACACTTAAAAAATATCAGCGTAAATCCGTATTATCCGTTTCATCCGTGGGCTATATTTCTATACCATTGGATTTGTTATACCGGATTGATTCTACCGCAACAGCTTCTCTTTTATAATTCCAACCGAACGCTTTTTCTTTTCTTGCTGAACGTTTTTTCAAAAGATGTACATCTTTTAATCAAAAGATATACATGTTTTATATGAAAGATGTACATCTCTTAGGTAAAAGATGTACATCTTTTAGTAAATTGCTCCTTAGAAAATCAAAAAGTCTTGCTCAACCAACAAAAAATTCCAGCTGAGGTTAAAACAACAACATTTGGTTGACCGATGAATGGCTAATGCGTTTATGGTTAATGGCTTAGTTGTAACTCCTCTTTTTACACTCCTAAAAAGACATTGAAGTTAAAAAAAACAACTATTTATCAACACGAAAACGTTATCGTATCAACATTTGCAAGATGTAATAAGGTTTTTTTATAGATTTGTAAATTAGATAACTTTATATGGTTTTTTTTAAGGTTATTAAATCATTAGCATTGCATTAAAAACAACTAACAAAAATCATTTAGTCTTTGTGACAAACGGAGGCTGCGCATTAAAATTAACTCTAAATTCCCTATTTTATGAGAAACTTTACTAAAAATTTTCAAGAACAACCTTTTTCGGTAAAGCAACACGCTTTGCGTTTGTGTTTGCTTTTTGTATTCCTTGTCATTGGCGGGATGCAACAATCTTTTGCACAACCAACGGTACTAGGTTCAAGTGTTTCCGGTACATACACAACGTATGATTTGGTTACCCGAGGCGGTGGCGTTCGTTTTGTTAGAGTACAAGCTACTTCTGCAGGAACTGCTGGATTAAGAAACTGGGAGTTTGTAGTCGGATCTGCTGCTTCTCCTAATTATAATACATTATGGCGACCTTATACAGCATCGCAGCAGATATCAGCATATAACACCTATATAGATCCGACAAGCATTTTAGCATCAGCAAGATACAATACTTCTGGAAGTGGCGGAGGTGCTAGTGGTACTTTGCCTGCAGTAGTTTCGGGTTCCTATTACACTTTCTTAGTAGGTGGTAATAGTACGGCTAGTAACTTTATGTCGGTTTTATCTACAACCTATAATCCTAAAAATATCACTTCGGCTTCTCAAAGTCCAGTGGCTGCATCAGTAGGGGTGGGTATGCCTGTTGTAGTAACCACTACGATTTCAGCAGCTTTAAGTACCAATGAAACGGTCTATCTTCGTTATTCCAAAGATGGTTTTTCAACTTCTACAATAATACCTTTTAGTACTTCAGGTACTACCTTAACTGCTACGATACCTGGAATTACTAATACAGCTAGTGCTACTGTTTCCTACTATATCTTCAGTTCGAATCAAGCTACAGCACCAAGTACAACACAAGCCGATTATTTTACGTTGAATTTGTACAATTCATCAGGTCAAAATGCTGCAGGCGGTGGAACAAATTATTCCTATACCGTAGGAGCAACTACTCCATCTTATACATGGAACCAAACAGGGACTGCTTCTTGGGCAACCGCGGCCAACTGGACGCCATCAAGAACAACATTAGGCGTATATGATAATATGATTTTTAATAACGGTGCTACAACAACAGTTACCAATATCCCTGCTGGAGAAGCTATTGGAGGTCTAACCGTTTCAGCCAATACCACGGTTAACTTACAAATGGCAGCAACTGGAGCCTTAACCGTTAATAACGGTATTTCAGGTGCTGATTTATCCGTAGCTTCGGGCAGTGCTTTAAATGCCAATGGTGCCAATGCGCTAGCTTTAACCCTAGCAACGGGAGCAACGGGCACTATTTCAGGAACCATGGATTTTTCCACCGCTGTAAACACTATAGTTGTTGCAGACGCAAGTGGTTTAACTTTTAATAGTGGTGGGTCTTTAACACAAAATACTGGGAATACGGGTGCTATTTTTGGCACAACAGGCACTGCGAATGTAGTTATTTTTGCAAGTGGCTCTAAATTTGAGCAATTTGCAGGCTCAAACCCTTTTGGGTTAGGACAACCTGCCTCTAAAGTAACTTTTCAAACAGGAAGTTTATTTAAATTATCTGTAGCTCAAGCACCTGGATTTACAGGTAGAACGTATGCCAATTTTGAATACAACGCTTCAGGTACAACTTCAGTAACTGGAGGATCAGCAGTAAGTATTGACAATGTAACGATTAGTCAAGGTACTTTTAATTTTAATATGACAGCGGCATCTAATATTAAGGGAAATATTTCTGTTGCAACTGGAGCAACATTGACTTTTACTCCTGCATCTGCAACTGCAATAAATTTGAATGGATCATCGGCACAAACAATTACTACTACTGGAACAGGAGTGCTTACTGTTGGTTCGAGTGGGACTTTAACTGTAGGCGCTACTTCTACAGTTAACCTTGCGCCAGATACCGTAATTTCAGGAGCGGGAGCTTTTGCGGTTACTGCAGGAGGTACTTTGGGAATCGGTTCTACAGCAGGTATTGCAAGTTCGGGAGCAACAGGAAATGTACGAACTACTACACGAACATTCAATGCGGGTGCCAATTATGTTTATAATGGTGTTGCCAATCAAATTACGGGTTCAGGTTTACCATCAACGGTTAGAACTTTAACTATTAACAATACAGGTACTTCCCCAACTAATGTGGTTACCTTGTCAGGAATTACAGGAATAACTGCAACAGCAAGTTCCTTAACGTTAACCGCAGGTAAACTGGATTTGAATTTAAAACAACTAACCATTCCTACAGGAGGTAATGTTGTTGCAACCAGTGGTGATTTTACAAGTACCGCTGGACCTTTGTTTTTTGTAGGAACTGGAACGGTTTCGGGAACGGTTAATTTTCCAACCGTAACTGTAGCGGGAGGCGTAAATTTTGGTTCGGCTTCAACCATAGTAACATCATTGCAAATCAATTCAGGAGGTTATGTCGATACAAATGCCCCTTTTTATGGTTCTAATGCTACATTAATATACAATTCAGGTGCAACTTATGGAAGAGGAAAAGAATGGAGTGCTACTAGTGGCGCAGGGTATCCGAACCACATTTTAATTGGTAACGGTGTTGATACTACATTAGACGCAGTAAACGCTTCGACTTCAATTAAAAAAATAGCGGGTAACTTAACAGTAAGTAACAACAGTACTTTTCTTGTAACCAACTCTGTCAATGGAACCGGTGGAGTAGGAACAGAAATTGGAGGAAACATCATTAATGATGGTACGATAACTTTAAACGGTACCACGAATCAACGTTTGAAAGCGACTAACTTTACGAATGGAAATTCCAATATTACAGCGACAACAAATTTATCTAGTACTGTAGGAGGAGATTTAGAATTGACAGGGAATTATGTGGACAATGCTACCTTTACTGCCAACTCTAGAGCGATATTCTTTACTGGAACAGGAACACAAACCATTGGAGGTACAGCTTCGGCACCCTTTAATATTGATTATATCGTTTCTACTAAATCGAGTGGTTCGATACAATTGTTGCAAAATTTGTTGACTGCAGCTCCAAACACCGGAAATGCTATTACCTTATCATCAGCGACTGATATTTTTGATTTGAATGGCTATACGCTTACCATAGGTACATCAGGTTTGGCTTCTACAATATCAGGTTCTGGTAAATTCAAAGGAGGCAGTACTTCAGGTTTAAACCTTCTCGGTACAGGTGCTTTTGGAACAATTACTTTTGATCAATCAACTCCAGGAACAACGAACCTATTGAACACACTAACATTGAATAGAACAACAAGTGGTAGCGCAACTCTTGGCAGTCACCTATCTGTTAGCGGTACGACTACATTAACTGCAGGTCAATTGGTTTTGGGTGCAAATAATCTTACTGTTGGTGCTTCCGGTAGTATAGCGGTAGCTTCACCAGATGCAACAACAATGATTGTAGCATCAGGTGCTGGAGAATTAAGAAAAGTATATTCAGGAACAGGTTCGTTTGTGTTTCCAATAGGAGATACTACTTCAACTGCTGAATACAGTCCTGTAACTTTAAACTTTACATCCGGTTCTTTCTCTTCGGCTTATGCAGGAGTTAAACTTTCCAATAGTAAACAATCTAATAATGCCAGTGCTACGGATTATATCAATCGTTATTGGACAGTTTCCACCAGTGGTATTACAAGTCCAGTTTGTACGGCTTCTTTCACTTATACCGATGGGGATATTGCTGGAACAGAAGCTAATTTATATGGAGGGAACTATGTTTCTTCTACTTGGAATTGTATGGATGCTGTTTCTACGGCTACCAATACCATTTCAGCTACACTTTCTACCTTTGGTGATATCACTGCCGGAGATTTTGTTAGTGTAGGATGTTGTATCAACCCAACGGTTGGTGGAACAATTGCTACAGTTCAAACAATATGTAGTGGAACTGCCCCTGCGGCTTTCACGAATACCGTTTCACCAAGTGGCGAAAATGGTACTTTAGAATATGTATGGCAATCGTCCACAACCAGTTCTAGCTCAGGATTCTCAGACATTGCCAGTTCCAACACCGATGCTTTTACACCTGTGGCCACCATAACACAAACCACTTGGTTCAAAAGATTGGCACGTGTAAGTTGTAAATCGTCTTGGACAGGCGCAGCCGAAAGTAATGTTATTCAAGTTGACGTTGACACACCAACAGTTGCAGGAACTGTATCAGGCGGTACTGCTATTTGTTCGGGTGCTACTAGTGACGTATTGACTTTATCAGGACATACCGGAAGTATTGTACGTTGGGAATCTTCAGTAAGTCCATTCAGTTCTTGGACAACAATCGCCAACACCACCACAACGCATACTTCAGGAGCTTTAACCGAAACCACTCGATTTAGAGCGGTGGTGCAAAGTGGTTCTTGTTCAGAAGCCAATGCGGCCTACACTACGGTAACCTTATCTTCTACTACATGGAACGGAAGTGCTTGGAGTAACAGTGCACCAAACAGCACTACTGCAGCTATTATTGCTGGTAATTATAGTGAAGCGGCTAATATTACTGCTTGTAGCTTAACAGTAACTAGTGGAACGGTGGTAATTCCATCGGGTTATAATGTAACTTTGAACAATGCCTTGACCGTTTCAGGGGGGACATTCACATTAAGCAACAACGCCAATTTAATTCAAACTACAGAAGATGCCAACTCAGGGTCTATTACAGTAAACCGAGATACTTCGATGCGAAGATTGGATTACACCTATTGGTCATCACCAGTGGCAAGTCAAAACTTATTGGCTTTCTCTCCACAAACCTTAACCAATCGTTTCTTTACTTTTAATGAATCGAGTAATCTTTTTGTAGAGGTTACTGACCCATCGACTACTAATTTTGATGTAACCAAAGGATACATTATTAGAGCTTCTAACTTCTTGCCTCCAAATGGCGATATTGTAACGGTGAATAGTGCCTTTACTGGTGTGCCAAACAATGGCACAAAAACGATTTCCGTAGGATACTCAGGAGTCGATCACGGGTATAACTTGATAGGGAACCCTTATCCATCTACCGTTGATGCTGAAGCTTTCTTGAACTATTCAGGCAATGCAGGTACGATTTGCTTCTGGACGCATTATGTGCAACAAGCGGGTGCTTCTAACTATGCTTATTTTAATTTTTCAGGGGGTACAGCAGGAGCCAACGGCATAACACCAAACGGCACCATTCAAGTAGGTCAAGGATTTATCTATACTAAAACGGCTTCAGGTACGGCTACCTTTACCAATGCCATGCGTGTGGGCAATAACTCCAATCAGTTTTTCAGAAACAGTGCTCCAGGAAAAGAAAGACACCGTATTTGGTTGAATTTGTCAAGCAGTACAACTACCTTCAATCAAACGTTAGTGGGTTATATTGAAGGGGCAACACAAGGTATAGATGCAGGAATTGACGGTACAATTTTAGAAACAGGAACCACCATTTCATCCAGAATCAACAATGAAAACTATGTAATTCAAGGTCGTGCCTTACCATTTGTGGCTACCGATGTAGTGCCATTGAGTTTCAATGCGGCTACTGCAGACAGTTATTCGTTGAGTATTGATCATGTGGACGGTTTGTTTGCAGGCAGTCAAACGGTTTATTTGAAAGATAATTTATTGGGAACAACCCATGATATCAAAGCCAATCCGTACACCTTTACTTCTGATGCAGGAACGTTCAACAACCGTTTTGAAATTGTCTACACCAGTTCGCCTCTTGCAGTACACACACCAACATTCGATGCCAACAGTGTAATTGTTTACAAACAAAATGAAGCAATAAGCATTAATGCAGGTGCAACCGTAATGGCGTCGATTAAAGTTTTTGATATCAGAGGGCGATTGCTTTTTGAAAACAAGGCAGTGAATGCAACAACCACTACCATTAAAAACTTGAAAGCAGAACAACAAATGCTGTTAGTTCAAATCACTTCTAACGATGCTAGTGTAGTCACTAAGAAGATACTGTACTAATTACTTTTTAAGTAGAATTATAATACAAAAGCCTCCTGAATAAGGAGGCTTTTGTTATTTTAGATTAAAGTAAACGTAGTAATCGCTTGCCGTCGGGCAATACGCTGAGGTGAATTGTGGAATGCTGTTGTGGGAGTAAGCTTTCAATTTTCTCCGCCCATTCTATAAAACAATAGTTGCCAGAATGTAAATATTCATCAATCCCCATATCCAAGGCTTCTATTTCGTTTTTAATGCGATAGACATCAAAATGATAGAGTACCTGTCCGTCGGTAGTTTCATATTCATTGACTAAGGAAAACGTAGGACTGCTCGTGGCGTTTTGCACCCCCAATGCTTTGGATAACGCTTTTATAAACGTGGTTTTACCAGCGCCCATTTCGCCATTAAAAAGAATTACTTTTTCCGGGTTTTGTGCTAGGAGTTCGTTTGCAACGCTATTTATTTCTTCTAATGAAAAGGTAATTTCCATTGATTGTCAAATTTGGTTAACCGTTTATCTCGGATTGAATATTAAAAAAGGTACTATCATTTCTTCCAATGAAATGCCGCCGTGTTGGTAAGTGTTTTTGTAATAACTCACATAATGATTGAAGTTGTTGACGTAAGCCAAAAACAAATCATTTTTTGCAAATATATAGGAACTGCTCATATTGATGGTTGGCAATCCAATATTTTTAGGCTCTTTAACGGCATACACATCTTTGCTTTCATAAGACAAACTGCGTCCCGTTTTGTAACGTAAATTGGAACTGGCATTTTTGTCCCCAATTACTTTTGATGGGTTTTTCACATTAATTGTACCATGGTCGGTAGTAATAATGAGCTTGAATCCCAATTTTTGAGCTTGTTGAATGATTTCCAATAGTGGCGAATTCTTAAACCAACTCAAGGTCAATGAACGATAAGCTTTATCATCTGAAGCCAATTCTTTAACCACATCCATTTCGGTTTTGGCGTGAGAAAGCATGTCTACGAAATTGTACACAATGGTCACCAAATCGTTATTTTTGAATGCTTTAAAGTTATCTACTAGTTTTTTTCCGCCAGCTAAATTGGTGATTTTAAAATAGTCTTGTTTGATGTTAAGTCCCAATCGTTTTAAATGTGCCGTAAGAAATTCGGCTTCATAAAGGTTTTTCCCGCCTTCTTCTACATCGTTTTTCCAATATTGAGGGAATTGTTTTTCCATTTCAAGTGGTGTTAATCCAGAGAAAATGGCGTTTCTTGCATATTGAGTAGCCGTTGGTAAAATGGCATAATAAGGCACTTCTTTTTCTAACTTGTAATGGTTGTTGACCACACTTTCAAATACTTTCCATTGGTCGTATCGCAAATTATCAATGACAACAAACAACACCGGTTTGTCTTTCTTCACGATTTCAGGCACAACCAATTCTCTAAATAAGGTATGTGATTGTACCGGCTTATCTGCTTTTGAGGCAAACCAACTTTCGTAATTGCGTTCGATATATTTACCAAAAAGGGAATTGGCTTCTACTTTTTGAGATTCTAATATCGAAATCATTCCTTGGTCGTCTATGTTTTCGAGTTCAATTTCCCAATACACTAGTTTTTTATAGAGTTCAATCCAATCTTCAAAGCTGTTCACTGAACCCAGCTCCATTCCAATTTTACGAAACTCTTTCTGATAGTCCAAAGTAGTTTTGTCTGAAATCAATCTCGAATGATTCAGGTTTTTCTTTAAACTCAAAAGAATTTGATTGGGATTTACAGGTTTAATTAAATAATCGGCTATTTTAGAACCGATGGCTTCTTCCATGATATATTCTTCTTCGCTTTTCGTAATCATGATTACAGGCGTAGCTAATTTCTTCTCTTTAATCTCTTGCAATGTCTCTAAACCGCTCATTCCAGGCATGTTTTCATCTAGAAAAACAATGTCAAAATTGCCTTCGTCAAAGATATCTACAGCATCACGACCGTTGTTGCACGTAGTCACATGATAGCCTTTTTTCTCTAAAAATAAGATGTGTGGTTTTAGCAAATCTATTTCGTCGTCAACCCAAAGAATTTTAATTTGGCTCATATTGCTGTAGTTTTAGCATTGTTATTTAAAAGGGCAATTTACTACATATTGAACGATGTCTTCTTAAAATTATTGTAAAAATTATTGCAATTTTCAATTTGTATTTTCATTTTATATACCTTTAAAAATTATTACA
>CAIRNC010000212.1 GCA_903879875.1 uncultured Bacteroidota bacterium | reverse complement strand
GAATTTGACAAAGAAAATTTATTGAAAAGTTTACATACTAGTACTGTAGCTCGATTCTATATAGAAGGAAAGTATATCCCTTGGTCAAAACTTGAAAATAAACTCTCTCATGTTATTGAATATATTAAAATCCAATACCACATTGAAAACTGTATAATTGAATCAAATTGTGATGATAAATTACATTTTGAAATGAGGTCATTGTGGAGTAGATAGGTACGTTTTTTAAATTATTTACAAATATTTACAAAATAGTTAAAATTTCACATTCGTCATTATAATTAGGACGTTTAAAAATAAATCCAACATATTTTCTATGAACAATTCTACCAAGATTGGTTTCAATAGGTAATAAATTATCTCCTATATTATTGGATAATTTGTAACCCTTAATTATACCTCCAATTCTTAATTCAAAATCAGTTCCTAAAAGAATTAATTTTTTACCTTCATCATCTTTTGATTTTTTTTTCCAATCATTAAAATCTATATAGTTATCTAATTTATAATCACCATTAATCCATTCGCCAATTTTATATTCCAAATTACCTTCAATTCTACCATTACGTTCATTTCTTGGAACATTTATAATATCACCATTTAAATTATAATTTATTCCTACATATTTATATTCTCCATGACTAATATTATCCATTAGAGGAAATGGTTTTGACATTCCTCTATTCCATATATTATAGGAAAGTGTCATAACATTATTGAAATTAATGTTGTTATCAATAAATAATTGATTTAAAAAGCTTGTTTTATAAATTTGATTTATTTCTAAATTTTCTGAAAATAACTTAATGATTAATTCTTCCATATTTATATTTTATTTTTAAAACCCCCAACTCTATCCACCAAATAAACCTCTAGTTTTCTATTGTTTAGCATCCAGTTTTGAATAGATTCAAACATCAGTGCGGCGCTTTTGACATCGTCTTCATCTGTATTAACCATTTCAGGATTTTCAGTGGCGGGAATAAGCATATAAGCAATGGAGTTTACATTGTAAGAACTCAACCTATCCAAACTGCTATTAATACAATCTTCAATAGTCTCAAATCCTGAATAGGCATTTTGGTCGGTAGGATTGCTAAAAACATAAATGTATTTTAGTTTTTGAAATACGGCATCATTAATTTCAAAAATAGTGTCGTGTTCAATAAACCAAGGCTTTTCTGGAATTGCACTTAAACTATCCAGTGAGAGAAGGTTTTCTTTTTTATTCGGTATTTCTAACCAAACATCATGTCTAGTGTTGAATCCTGTTCTCATAAATACCGCTATTGCCTCCACGTTTTGTGGTGCAAAATCCATAAGCATTCCTTTAATGTTTTTAATAGGCCTAGTAAGTCAGTGTTAAATGTTTAGCAAATATAATAAATTAACTTTGTCATTTATTGACGAGGTGTAATTCTAAGTTTGCAATTTCATATTCGCTCTAATTTAAATCCACTTTCTTATGCAAACCACCACCTTCAATCCTGTCGAAAACGTCACTTGCTTTGACCTTGAAAATACCACTTTGGAAAATTTAGTTCAGCATGCTATTCATGTCGGACTTTGCGATATGCAAATAGAAATGTTAAAAGAACAATTTGAACAAACTCAACTAAAAAAAACTAACAAAGCTGCAGTCTTTCTCAGGAAGATTTATGCAGATGGTGATGTCATTATTTTAGGCAGTACAACAGATAGTATTGAATTAATAGCACCATTTTTAGAAATTGAATTGGACAGCATTAAGTCGATTCCATTACCTCAAAATTTTAATTATAACACACTATTTGATTTTTCAACTGCTACTTTTAAAGCGTTAGAACAAGCAACAATAAAACAGAATCCGAATTTAATGTTTGGCTATCAACATGATTTCATTCATCTTCTGGCAAGTAATGTCAATTTAAAACCATCGGAAATTGAAAACAAATTGAAAACTACTTTGACCTTTTGCGATGAATTAAGCAACGATAAATTAAATTCACTGCATCTTACTAACTTATTTTTTAAAAATAGAGTTCCTGTTGCGTTTTATTTTCAAACTGCCACTTCTACGGACAAATATTTATCTTGGAATGCTGGTTTTCTTCAATCTATATTGGATATTAAACCAATAAATACTTCTTCGGTAAATCGAGCAGTTGTTTTAAATACAATTTTAGACAAAATAAATTATAATGGCATTCAATCATTAACGCTTACCCAAAAAGACTCTTTAGCACACTATAATCAAATTATAGAAAAATAGCGTTGATGTGTTTTGTCATTTTTTGTCCATCCCTAAATATACATTTACACTCTAATCTTTAAAATCAATTTATATGGTAACTAATTATTCTACTGCTGTTTCCTCTATTGTTTGTGTTGATTTATTAAATTTAACTCCTATTCATTTTAAAAAATTATGTATTTCTTCTAATATAATTAACCGATTTGAACCTTATCTTGAATTTTTGTATAATCGACTACATAACAATTTATTAGATGACGAAAATCATCATTTAGTTTATATTGATAATGATTTCATAATTGGTTCTAAAAGACTTCATCAATCACATTCTAAAATGGAATTAGTTGGCTTTGAAACACTACAGGAAAATTATGAACCTAATATAGATTCTAAATTGTTTAGCTATATTGAAAAAACAATGGCTGAAAACAAATCTTTGAATTTAAAACCTAATTTAATTGATTTGTATCAAAATGCGAGGGCAAATTGATTTGTAAAACCATTGAATTGCCTTGGAAGAATAACGAAACGAAGGTTTCCTGCTTTCCAGAAGGGAAATATTTTATTAAAAAACGGTAAAGTCAAAAATTTCAATGGCATTTGGAGGTTTTGGATGTGAAAAATAGAAGTTTGATTCTGTTACATCCTGCGAATAATGCTCTTTTAGAATTGAATGGT
>CAIRNC010000211.1 GCA_903879875.1 uncultured Bacteroidota bacterium | reverse complement strand
TAGTTTTTTATGAAAAATTAGGGTGGTCATTTTACTCCGGAATTAGGTGGTCAGTTTGAATTGGAATCAGGTGGTCACTTTAAATTGGAATTGGGTGGTCAATATCACCGGAATATGCAAACTATGCCTAAACCACAACCTAAAAAACAACCCGAAGTAGAACTCGAAATAGAAGTTGAAACAGACACACTAGATGAATTAGAGATTGAATCAGAAGGAAATCCTTCAATCCTTCAATATCATAATTCAGACGTTGTTAATGTAAAAAAGACAATGATTAATATAGGTTTCAGCAATGATGAAGCAGAGGATTTTAGAACTAGAATAAATAAGGAGAATGTAACTTTTGAGAGGTTTATGAGCTTTTTCTTTGCAACTATTTCCAACCAAAAAGCGGAGGATTATGATGGTGTAAGAATTTCAGAGGACCAATATAAATTATTTAAAAAGATGATTCTCGATGAATTCTAATTACATATAAATGTAAATCATAGATTTTCAAATTATTTATTTCCAATTATAAAAACACAATAATAAATCCAAAGTAACAAATGCTCTTAACACCAATAAATAGAATGTATCTCAGGGATATATCTTTCTTTATAAACAAGAAGGATAAGAGAACTATTCGTGATTGGTGTGGCAAAAACCACTTACAAGTTTACAAAGATTCATCAGGTGAGTTTGTTATAAAAGCAGAATTTGAATTAGTCTATAATATGCCTCTAATAAAGCATTTAAAACAAAAACATGGAGATGATTGGATACAATATTATGAGGCATATAATAAAGGGGAGTTGTATAAAATATTGGATTTTAACGCCAATGCAAGCAAAACTCAAACTATGTACATCCCGAAAGGAAATTTGTCTAAAAAACTATTTGATGGGTCACCAAAATAAAGTACACTCGCACTAAAAAACAACTATATAAATGAAATTATTAAAATATAAAAAATTCACAGGACTGCACATTGTTTGCAAGAAGTGTGGAAGACACATAGAAGTTTCTCAAACCCCATACAAAGGCTGTGTTCATCCATTGGAACGTCAGAAATATAAAGCCGTACTTAAAGCAAATGGAGGTCGCAAAACGAGGGATTTAACCTCGCTAGATTACGATGATGCAATAAAAGAAATGCTTGCATTCAAAGAGGAATTATCAAATCCTTTCAAGTTTATTACTACTGAACCAAAAGTTGCGAATAAACCCGAATTGCTTACTGATTGCGTTATGATGTACAGCGATTGGCTAGAGAATATAGATGTGCCGAAGCATCAGCAAGTAACACGAACCAATGGTTATGTAAAATCAACTGTTCGCTATGTATTGAATTTCACAGATTTCTTAAAAACATCCAAGGTCAACTTGAATACATTCAAAATTTATGATTTGACGGATGAGATAGTTGGTAAGTATTATGAGTATTTGGAACCTTTATGCAAATCAGCATCAACGCATAATCATAATATCAAAGCATTGAAGAATTTTAACAGCTATTTGATTGACAAAAAAGGATATATGATTCCAAATTATTTCAAGGACATAAACCAACAGTACGAAAATGCTAATCCAATTAGCGTTAATGATGGTGACTTTATAAAGTTATTGGATGCAATATCCGATGTTGATTCGGTTCATACGTACTCAACTGGTGAAAGAAAGAACATGTACAGACCTTATACTAGAGATGCGATTGAATTGGTTGCCTTTACGGGAATGCGAATTGAAGAAACCATGATACTAAAGTATTCGGATATTGTATTGGATGGTGATGGCAAGATTCATCATTTAATTGGTACAGATTTGAAGTTTGATAGGGCTCACAATTGGAATAACAGCAAGGAACCTAAGAAGGTAATGATTCCATATACCAAAGAATTGGAGGTTTTGTTGATTAGATTGAATTACAAGGAAAACTTGGGGTTGGATAAATATTTGATTGCTGGTGATTTGAAGATAAAAAGGAAGACGATTGCGGACCAGTTGAGTGATTCGTTTTCATTTTATAAAAAGAAAGCTGGTATATCAAGCAATATAACACTTAAACATCTTCGTAAAACTTTCTTGACAAAGCTACATACCAAGACAGGTTTTGTGGAATCTATGGGTTACCAAAGGTCCGCCAAAGTAACGTTAGGTAATTATATAGATAAAGCGGAAGTAGTTAAAAAGGTAAATGAAATGGGATTTAGTTTCTTTGGTGACTAACAAAAATAAAAAGGTTCTACTTTAAATTAGTAGAGCCTTTTTTCTATTGAGTGGTACACTTAACACCACTCTAAATCGCCACCCAAAGTCCATAAAAAAAGCCTCACATTGCTGTAAGGCTTGGTATTACTGGTGGAGAATATCGGATTCGAACCGACCACCTCTTGCCTGCCAGGCAAGCGCTCTAGCCAAATGAGCTAATCCCCC
>CAIRNC010000210.1 GCA_903879875.1 uncultured Bacteroidota bacterium | reverse complement strand
TCTACTCTTCGGTTTTTGGCTCTTCCTAATGCTGTTTTATTATCTGCAATAGGTTTAGTTTCTCCATTTCCAATGGCTATTAATCTTGATTCGGCAATGCCTTTTCCGATTAGATATTGTTTAACAGATTCTGTACGTTTTTGAGATAAAGTCAAATTAAAGTCATCTTTTCCAACACTGTCCGTATTTCCTTCAATTGTCAAAGTTGCACCATCATATTTCATTAATATTTTGGTCAATTCATCTAATTGAGAAAGGGAAGCTACTTTTAGTTTGTCAGAATTATTCTCAAAGAAAAGTTTACTTCCAATCATTGTGATTCTGTTAATCTCCGCTTTTGGAATTTCTGGACAACCTTTATTTACAGCAGTTCCTTTTGCATTCGGACATCTATCATCAAGATCGGCAATTCCATCGCCATCGGCATCAGGACAACCTTTCAGTGCGATAACACCTGCAACATTTGGACAACGATCCATATCATCGGACACGCCATCGCCATCACTATCTTTAGCACAACCTGTGGCATCTACTTTGGTTCCAGGTTTTGTATTGGCACATTTGTCATCAATATCGGCAACACCATCTTTATCGGCATCGGGACAACCTTTTAGCAGAAGTGTTCCTGCTTGGTCTGGGCAACGGTCGTTAGAATCTACTATTCCATCGTTGTCTTTATCTGGACAACCGTTAAGCATTTTTGAGCCGGCAATATCTGGACAATTGTCTAAATAATCGGCTACGCCATCAGCATCTCTATCCAAAGGACAACCCATTTTGTCAACAGCAACTCCTGCTGGAGTATTTGGACAATTGTCTTTTTTGTCGGAAACACCATCTTGGTCTGAATCTTTAGAATTTCCTAAATTGAATGTTAAACCAGCCATGTGGGTCAAATAAGCATCTTTGGATTTGATATCAGATGTACCATTATCTACTCCGTCACGACCGTCTCTGTTAGAAAACATAAATGTTTCCTGTATGTTCAACATCACCATTGGAGACAATCTAAAATTAAAACCACCTCCTACATTTGGCAAAATATAATCGTAATTTTCTTTATCAAAATTTACCGATTTGCCAAACATTACGGTTCCAACACCTGCAAAAACATAAGGTCGGATTATATATTCGGGACCTACAAAATTCATACGTAAATTAATGGCAGCCGAACTGTATTCGGATTTAAATCCAGGTTTATTTCCGTTGCTGTATCCCATGGTTCCTTTTGATATCAACAAGTTGGCATCAAAATATTTTCCTAAATAGCGAGACACCGAAATACCGCCAAAACCATAGATGGCATTGCCTGTTTCGTACCAATCGCGCGCTAAATCTCCGTTATATTGTATCGCACCTGCATGCAATCCAATATTCCATTTTTTCTCTTCAGTTTGTGCCCTTGCAGCAAATGCAAACGCTACACAAACCCCTAATAATACTAATTTTTTCATAATGTTTAATTTTTTAATTGTTGCTGACAAAGTTCCTCCACACATCCGCATTAGCTGTTATATAACAAATCTTAAAAGTTATAATATTCATAGAAATAGATAGTAGGTAGTTGGTAGTAGGTTCTGAAATAGATAATTTTAAAACACAAAGAATATTTGAAATCTATATTATAAAACAATTTTTAAAGGCATTTCATTTTACATAGTTAGGATAAGTGAAGTATTTTTTTATTAAAAATTCTGTTTTTCTATTGAAATTGATATTGCTATTGTCATTGCCATTGAAATTAACATTGACATTGACATTGCTATTTCCTTTAACCTACGACCTAATCCCTACTGCCTAAAACCTTTTGCCTATTGCCTGATATTGATTATATTTGCAATCAATTTTTAATTCAAAACCCTAACATTATGACTTTAATAAAATCAATTTCAGGAATTCGTGGCACAATTGGCGGAAAAGTAGGCGATAATCTAACTCCAGTAGATGCTGTAAAATTTGCTTCGGCTTATGGCACATGGCTGAAAAATGGCAATGACAATGACAATGGCAATGACAATGACAATGACAATAAAAAACTAACAGTAGTTGTGGGTCGTGATGCTCGAATTTCGGGAACTATGATTCAAAATTTGGTAGTGAATACCCTTATTGGTTTAGGGATTAATGTTATTGATTTGGACCTTTCGACCACGCCAACGGTTGAAGTAGCGGTGCCTTTAGAAAATGCCGATGGTGGTATCATTCTTACCGCTTCGCACAATCCAAAACAATGGAATGCTCTGAAATTACTCAACGAAAAAGGTGAGTTTTTGAGCGGTGCCGATGGAGCAAAAATTCTTGAAATTGCTGAATCCGAAGCCTTTGATTTTTCGGATGTGGACAGTCTTGGCGAAATTATTTGCAACGATGCTTATATGGACATTCATATTGACGAAGTGTTGAACTTGCCTTTAGTAGATATTGAAGCAGTAAAAGCTGCCCAATTTAAAGTGGTGGTCGATGGTGTAAATTCGTCTGGAGGTATCATTATTCCAAAATTATTAGAATTAATGGGCGTTGAAGTCGTGAAATTGTATTGCGAACCAAACGGTCATTTCCCGCACAATCCAGAACCGTTGAAAGAACATTTGACCGATATTTCAGCATTGGTAGTGAAAGAAAAAGCCCATTTGGGTATTGTGGTGGATCCCGATGTAGATCGTTTGGCTTTTATTTGTGAAGATGGCGAAATGTTTGGCGAAGAATATACATTGGTCGCTTGTGCCGATTATGTGTTGAGTAAAACCCCTGGCAACACGGTTTCTAACATGTCGTCTTCTCGTGCGTTGCGCGATGTAACGAATCTGCACAAAGGC
>CAIRNC010000209.1 GCA_903879875.1 uncultured Bacteroidota bacterium | reverse complement strand
GCCATTTATAGAAAAAGCCAAGATTGAGAAAGTGCTTTTTATCAGTTCCACCTCGGTCTATGCAGACACTAACGAAAGGATTACAGAAAACACGATTCCGATGCCTGAAACAGAAGCGGGTAAGCAATTAGTAGCCGCAGAATCGCTGTTGCAAAACAACCTAAATTTTCAAACAACTATTTTGCGTTTTGGTGGATTGATAGGCGAAAACCGACATCCCATTTATTTTTTATCGGGGAAGAAAAATATTGAAAATCCTGAAGCGTCCATCAATTTAATTCATCAAAAAGACTGTATTGGCATCATTTTGAGAATCATTCAAAAAGCCTGTTGGGGTGCAGTTTTTAATGGTGTCGCTCCGTTTCATCCCACAAGAAAAGCCTATTATACGGCTTTGGCCAAACAACTTTCTTTACCCGAACCAGAATTTAATGAAACAGGTAGTTCCGTAGGAAAGACCATTCTTTCTGAAAAAGTAAAAGCCGATTTGGAATACACTTTTTTATGGGATGGAAAGACAAATCTAATTTAGCTACTAAAATTCATCATCTATAGCGTCAACTGAGAGTGAGTCCATTTGAATGGTGTCTTTTACCCGAAGGCGTATTAACGATTTTGCATTGCCAGAAAGCACTACCTTTTGGCGTTTATAGAGGGTGTCATCGGCAGACAAAATACCTCTTCGCATCATTAAATTGGTCAAATACGTTTGTTTAGTCGTCGCAAATCCTTTCAAAAAGCCTTCATCGTTGAACTGATACATGAATTTTCTTGGACTTGGAATAATTGTAGCAAGATACAAGCATTCATTCAAGGTGAGTTCTGAAGGTGATTTTTGAAAATAAAAACGGCTTGCTTCACCAATTCCATATACATTTGGTCCCCATTCAATAATATTAAAATAAACTTCCAACATGCGTTCTTTGCTCACAATATGATTGTTTTCAAGTATGTAAACCAGCAGGATTTCTTCGAGTTTACGGGAAACCGTTTTCTCCCGAGTTAGGAAAACATTTTTAATCAATTGCATGCTGATGGTGCTTCCGCCACGAGAAAACTTCTTGGTTTTTATATTTTTTATAATGGACTGTTTGAATGCTTCGGCAATAAATCCGTGATGCGAAAAGAACGAAGGATCTTCTGTAGTTAAAACACATTTCCGCAAATAAGGCGAAATTTCATTCAGCGGCGTGTAATTTGAATTTGCTGTTCCAACTAAAATGGGGCGTTGCAACACATTTTTAATTATGGCTTGATAAACAAATTCGCCATTGAGTTTGTTGAGGTTGGCCTCGCCATATTTAGTGATTTTTAAATCTTCTTTATTCAAATTACTTTCAAAAACAAGCTGATTGGGTTTGTTTTTATTGAACATAAAATTCAGTTGGTAATCAAAATTACCTTGCGCTTCCATCCCTTGAAAATGGGTAAATAAACCATCAGGAAGCGAAGTGATAAAATCTTGGGCTTTCATTTTTGTAATCGCCACTTTGAGTTTATAAATGGTGTCCGATTCGGTTTCATAAGCCAAATATGGATGGAATTTTATTTTGTTGAATTGCACCGTCGAACTGCTGTCAACAGAGATAAAATCGGAACCTAGAAGCAATCGATAATCAAATTTTGCATTCTTAATAACCACATCTTTGCTGGCAATTTTAGCATGATTTATTTTTAGATTAGCAATAGACGAAAAGCCATCGATATGCAGTTCGTCACCATCCATATCAATGTTTTCGACATTCAATCGTATAGAATCAAAACTGGATTTTAAATTAAATCGTTCGTCAAAATAAGGCACTTTTATAGCACCAGTATCAATATTGAAAAACCGAATGTCTGCTTTTTTGTTTCTTGGATCGGCAAAACCTTTTATGCTCCATCGTTGCGCGAAAGTATTTGTTTTTACATCAATTGCGGTTTGAAGTTGTTTGTCTTCGAGTCGTAATTTCTGAAAAAGTATCGTTGCTTTTTTGCCATTATCATCCAATCTAAAAGTTAGATTCTCGATTGACATATCGGTCGGTATCAAGTTTAAAGCTTTCGAAATAAGGTGATAAGCCCATTCTGCATAATCTCTTTTTTCTGTAGTTTTAGTAGTATCGGTTTCTTTTTTCAGAAAAGCTTCGAAATTTTTACCGTTTTCATTTTTTACCAATTGCACAAAACCATTTTTAATTTCCAATGTGCCCAATTGTACATCGCCAATTAGCAAATGCCAAAAACTTACGCTGGTTTTCATTTTTTGAATACTAAAAAGGGTATCGGCGTTTTTAGGAACCAATACAATTTCAGATAAATTTACTCCAGTAATTCCATCGAAACTGGCTTCTTTTACTGCAAATTTACAATTGTATTGGGTGTCTAATTTGGTTGTGATTTTTCCAATTGCTTCTTGTAGCAAGGCATTTCTAAAAACAAAAAACGCAATGAGAAGTAGGGTAAAAAGGACGATTACAATCTTTAAAGCTAAAATTATTTTTTGTTTTCTTGACCTCATAAATTATTTAAAAAATTAAAACAGAAACTTTTTCGTTTCAAGAGCAAATTTGGTGGCATTACATTCAAAGTAAAAACCATAATTGCTTTATCAAATACGTTTTCCGCTTTCAGGCAATAAAAGTAATGATTCTATTGCAAAAAAAAAGCTACCTTTTCAGATAGCTTTCCATTTTTATTAAAATAGTTAATTTTTGATAAATCGTTTTACAAAAGTTGTTGCATTTGCAGTAATTTCCAATAAATAAGTACCCGTTTTTAAAGTAGCTACAGAAACGGCGCCACTGTTAACTACTCCCTTTTCGATTTCTTGGCCTAACATATTGATGATTCTATACGTCGTGTTGTTTTCAACAGCGGTAATATTTAAAATATCACCAGATACCGGATTTGGATAAATAGAAATTTGTGCGTCTGAGATTTCAACCTCAGTTCCTTTTGCTGCAGATGAAATATTTACTGTATAATCTTCCACTTGGCCATAAGCCAATGTTTCGCAAGAGGTTGGAATAGCATTGTATTTCATAGAAACTCTCATTCTAGTTGAACCAAGTGCTGTGCCAACGGGAATTGTAAAAGTGCCAGATGCAGGAGTTACTGTTGAAGCTGCTTTTGAAAAAACCAATTCGCCAGCGTCAGTAAACAAACCATTTTTATTATAATCAATCCATACGGCATATCCTTCACTAAAAACCGTTGAAGTCCAAGCAGGTGTGATTGTTATTGTATATGCAGCTCCTGGAACGGCATTTGTAGATAGGGCAGTAAAATTTTCGTAACCAGCAGTTCCTGTAGAAATGTTGCTGATAGTTCCAAAAACAACTTTGCCAATTTTTTCATCGGCTGTACTACTTGAAGTTGAAGCACAATAAGTAAGGGTTGTTGCTAATGTTGTTACTGTTACTGTATTACTTGCTACGGATAAATTTCCTGTTGCATCTTTAGCTTTTACTGTAAAAGCATAAGCAGTTGAAGCAGTTAATCCCGTAACTGCATAAGTTGTAGCAGTTGTTGTTGAACCTAATAAAACTCCTGCTTTGTAAACATTATAACCAGTAACGGCAACATTATCAGTAGAAGCAGTCCAAGATAAATTGGTTGTAGTGGTAGTTGTTCCTGAAGCAGAAAGGGTTGAAGCAGTTGGTGCAGTTGTGTCAGCAACAACAGCAAGAGTTGTTACATTTACCGTATTACTTGCAACAGATAAATTTCCTGCAGCATCTTTAGCTTTTACTGTAAAAGCATAAGCAGTTGAAGCAGTTAATCCCGTAACTGCATAAGTTGTAGCAGTTG
>CAIRNC010000208.1 GCA_903879875.1 uncultured Bacteroidota bacterium | reverse complement strand
TGATGAATTATTGCATAATAAGAATTATTTTGAAACTACAAAAGCTAAAAAATTCTGAACAAGAATTTGTTATTATAAATAAAAAGAAAGTTGAAAATGAAAAGGGTATTGAAAAAACTTCCAATGAAATTTTTCCAATACCCTTTTTTGAAATTTTCAAGAAAAGTAAAGTACTATTCGTTGTGTAAAAAAGCCTGACGATTTAATAATGTTTCATCACTTTCGACATGATTATCATCTGGAATACAGCAATCAACTGGACAAACAGCAGCACATTGTGGTTCATCATGAAAACCTTTACATTCTGTACATTTGCTTGGAACTATATAATAAACATCATCTGAAATTGGCGTTTGAGCAGCATCTGCATCTACTTCTTCACCATTTGGTAAAATTATTTTTCCTCTGATTTTAGTACCATCTTTATAGCGCCAATCATCGGCTCCTTCATAAATTGCTGTGTTTGGACATTCTGGTTCGCATGCTCCACAGTTAATACATTCGTCTGTAATTATTATTGCCATTTTTATTGTATTTATTTGATTTCCCAATAAATTCGGGAGATTACGGATTAATTTTGTAAACTTCTATGAACTATCCGTCTATTATCTTTAATTTTGCAAAATTACAATCAAAACAATTCATATACAAGTTACTTATGTTACATTCCAATAAAAAAAGAAGTTTTATTGCTTTAGGGAAATTTTTAAGTCAGTTTTCTGAAACCGAAACATTAAGAAACGAAAACGTGCTTCATAATGATTTGTATTTTGATGCTTTTCAAGATTTAATTCAACTTTCACAATCGCATAACGGATGGTACACCCCTGAAAACGTTTATTTTTCCATTCAATCGTGGGCGAATGCACTTACGGAAGAGCATTTGGACAAATGGCTATCGGCTTATACTTTTAATGTAATGGAATCCAAAACGGTGGGATTGGTTCTAGCTGGAAATATTCCATTGGTTGGTTTTCATGATTTTCTTTCTGTATTAATTTCAGGACATAAAGTGGCTGTAAAATTATCTTCGAATGATCAACATTTATTGCCCTTTTTAGCCAAGTATTTAATTGCTTGTGAACCTTATTTATCCGAAAAAATTACTTTTGTTGAGGGTAAACTAGAGAATTTTGATGCTGTAATTGCTACTGGAAGCACGAATACCTCTCGTTATTTTGAGTATTATTTTAAAGACAAACCCAGTATTATCAGAAAATCTAGAAACTCGGTGGCTATATTAAACGGATCAGAATCCAAAGAACAAATGGTTGCTCTTGGCGAAGATATTTTTAGGTATTTTGGATTAGGTTGTCGAAATGTGTCTAAACTCTTTGTGCCAAAAGGTTATAATTTTGATGCTTTTTTTGGCGGAATTTTTCCCTACCAAGACGTTATTAAATATGAAAAATACGCGAATAATTACGACTATAATAAAGCAGTTTTCTTAATGAGTAATTTTAAATTATTGGACAATGAGTTCATGACCATTATGGAAGATTCGAGTTATGCTTCTCCCATTTCAAGTGTTTTTTATGAATATTACGAGGATTTAGAACAACTTAAACTGCGTTTGGCTTCTGATTCTGAAAAAATTCAATGTATCGTTTCTAATAAAATTACGGAAAATAGCATTGCTTTTGGCGAAACTCAAAAACCAAATCTTTGGGATTACGCTGATAATGTTGACACTTTGGCGTTTTTGTTAAACATTTAATCTCCTTTTTTCCGTAGATTTCTGAATTAAAGTCATTTTTGCTATATTTTTTTGATTATTTTTACTAAAATTAATCACCTATGAAAAAAATTATCTTTTGCTTCAGTTTAATTTCTATTTTTCAAACTAGTCTATCACAAACTTTTCAAGGTTTTTATCCCGCAGGAAATCCAATTGGAATTGAATTTGGCTCAAATGTAGCTGTTTCAAACAATGATGTATTGGTTTCAAACATTTCTATGCTACAAGATTTTATTGGAAAAGTGTACCATTTTGAGCTCACGCCTTCTGGCCCACAACAAACCGATATTTTCTATCCTTCGGATGCGATTTCAACAGATAATTTTGGAAGTTCAATAGCCATTCAAGACGATTTTATTGCAATAGGCTCGCCATTTCATGATGCCAATTTTACAGATTCAGGAGCCACCTATATTTATAAAAAAACAAATGGCGTCTGGGCGCAATTCCAAAAAATAACCGCTCAAGATGCTAGCGAAAGTGACAATTTTGGAAGTTTTGTAAAACTTTACAACAATCAATTGTTTATTTCTGCTACTGGAGACGAACCTGCTGGAGCGCCGGTGACTGAAAAAAGTGGTTCTGTATATGTCTATAAATACAATGGTTCCTCTTGGGTGTATTCTGAAAAAATAGTTCAAGCCAACACCTATAGCTTCGGTTCAAAAATTGAAATCGAAAACAACACTTTGGTTATTGCAAGCATTGTTCAAAATAATCCAGAAAACTATATTTTACATACTTATACATGGAATAACGTCAATTGGGTATTTACAAATTTGCTAAATTTAACAAATCAACAGACTGATATAAATGATTTCGCAATATCCAATCAACAACTGTATCTATTGGAACATCCTTCGCTTTCAATGTCAGGTGATGTTTTTATTTACTCGCAAGCAAATACAGTTTGGAATGAAGTAAATTCATTGAATATACAATCAAATCAAACTGAACAACCTTTAGATAAAATATATGTCTTTAATGACAAATTATTTATTGGAACACAGAATCTCTTTTTAATGCCATTACGATTTCACCTTATCTATTTTAAAAATATAAGTGGAAATTGGGCATATCAAAATACTTATTCAGGAAATGGATCAGGTTACTGTGATGATTTTTTCGGAAACTCACTTGGTTTTAATGGTAGTACCCTAATTGTTGGTGCCAAAGGTGAAAATACCATTTTTAATAATGCTGGTATGGCCTATTATACTGATATTGCTAATTTAGCAACAACTGACTTTGAAAAAAAATCAATTACTGTTTATCCAAATCCAACAACTGAAAAGGTTTCTATTTCTAATAATTTTATGATGCCTATTGAAAAAATAGAAGTTTATTCTATATCAGGTAAGTTGATTATATCCGAAAATAAAAATTTAGAACAAGTTGATTTTACTAAGTTTGCTAATGCAATTTACTTTATGAAGATATATTTTAATGATGCAACGAACCAAGTAATCAAGATTGTTAAAATATAAAAGTAAAGTTACTTTTCAAAAAACTACAACGGTTTAGTTAACAACATTATGAAATAAGTTGTTAAAAACAACCTTTATTAGAATCCTATTTCCGAAATTTGCAATTCATCTTTTTTGGAAATTAAATTCTACAATGAAAAAACATAATTATAGTGCAGGTCCTTGCATTTTGCCCCAAGAAGTTTTTGAAAAATCGGCAGACGCCATTCTAAATTTTAACAATTCTGGATTATCCATCTTAGAAATATCACATAGAAGCAAAGATTTTGTTGCTGTTATGGATGAAGCGCAAGCTTTAGCTTTAGACCTATTAGGATTAACTGGGAAAGGCTATCAAGCGCTTTTTTTGAGTGGTGGCGCGAGTTTAGAGTTTCTAATGGTTCC
>CAIRNC010000207.1 GCA_903879875.1 uncultured Bacteroidota bacterium | reverse complement strand
AACTTTATTGCAGCGGCCAATGGTTGTGTTGATGTAGATAAAACAACAACAATAACTATTTCAAACCAACTGATACCTAATTTCAGTTATTCATCCGCAGTGTACTGCAAAGATTCGCTTACAACAAATCCATTGCCAATACCTGCAGCAGGAGGAATATCAGGGACTTATAGTTATACAGCAGTTCCAGCAACTGCCATTTTGGATATCAATCCAACAACGGGTTTAATTACAATAGACAGTAGTATGGCAGGTGTTTATACCGTAATTAACACCATAGCAGCAGGAAACGGTTGTTTACAATCAATTTCAACACCTGTGACCGTTGAAATCAAAGATTTACCAATAGGCACCTTCCAATATGCACAATTGCAATATTGCAACAGTGGAACAACCGATGTACCAGTATTCAATGGAGTACAAGGGGTATCAACATCAGTTCCTTCTGGCATAATTTTCAATACAGACGGATCAATAGATTTGGCATTAAGTCCAGCAGGTACTTATACAATACACAACTTTATTGCAGCGGCCAATGGTTGTGTTGATGTAGATAAAACAACCCAAATTACGATTACAACATTACCAGTTGCAGGATTTGGTTACGATGCAACAGCTTATTGTAAAAACGCCACCAATCCGGTACTAACTTATGTAGCTAATGGCGTTGCAGGTCTGTTTTCATATACAGCTACCCCAACAAGTGCACTATTGGATATAAATCCAACAACAGGCGCTATTAATTTAGCGACAAGTGCGGCAGGAACGTATAGTATTATAAATACAATTGCGGCAGCTAACGGTTGTGGGGATGTTGTATCGTCGGCAGTAAGTATAACCATAACAGCACCACCATTAGCAGACTTTAGTTATGCAAATACTATTTATTGTAAAGTAACCGGCACAACACCACCAGTATTTATAGGAGGAGTAGCAGGCACCTTTACGGCCACCCCATCAGGATTGGTAATAGACCCAACAACAGGAGTTGTAGATTTAGGGAATAGTGCTGCGGGTACATATCAAGTAACAAATACGATAGGAGCTTCAGGAGGATGTGCACAAGTACAAAATGCATTACCAGTAACTATAACCATAACAGCACCACCAACAGGAACGATAAGTTACAGCAGTGTGATGTGTCAGTCAAGTACAGGATTGCAAAATGTAACCAATACCGCACCAGCAGGAGGAACATATGCTTCAACATCGGGATTGAATTTAGACCCAATCACAGGAGCAATCAATCCAAGCGCAAGTACAGCAGGAGTTTATTCAGTAACCTATTCGTTGCCAGCAGCTGCAGGATGTAGTGTTTTTACAACGCTACCAGTTCAAGTGACTATTATAGAACAATCGGTTATTGACTTCCAATCCGGATGTGATGCAACAATCTATAAATTAGTAGCAGTTCCAGGTACATTTAATCCAATAGGAGCGACTTACAATTGGTCAGGTCCAAGTTGGTCGGGAATTCCGAACACACCAAATGCGATAAAAGTGAATACTATCGGACAATATGTTGTAAACGTAACAACAGCTGATGGATGTACAGCCTCAGAATCATTCGATGTGACAAGTGTTACTTGTGAGATTCAGAAAGGGATATCTCCAAATGGTGATGGTAATAATGACTTTTTTGATTTAACGGCATTGAATGTTAAGAAAATAGAAATTTTCAATCGTTATGGCACGAGTGTTTATAGTTTGGAGAACTATACTACACAATGGCATGGCCAAGCCAATGGTGGTTTAGAGCTACCAGACGGGACTTATTTCTATATGATTGAAAAAGCAGACGGAGTAACCATAACCGGTTGGGTGTATATCAATAAATAATATTAAATATAATTGAACGCTATTTAATGTTTTGTAATGTAGTGTTTACTAAAAAAACAACAAATAATTAAAGATGATGAAGAAAATAGTTTTAATTAGTCTGATAGTTTTAGCAACATTTTTTGATGCAAAAGCCCAGCAAGCACCACATTATACACAGTATATGTATAATATGAATATTATAAATCCAGCTTATGCGGGTTCAAAAGAGAATCTCTCCTTTGGTTTGCTATACAGAAAGCAATGGATAAATATTGATGGGGCACCAACCACTTTCTCTTTTTCGGGCTCAAGTCCAGTTGGGAGAAATGTAGGTTTAGGATTGTCAATGATATCCGATCAAATAGGGCCAGTGAAAGAACAAAATGTATATGGTGATTTTTCATATACCCTTAATTTAGGAGGCGAACATAAATTGGCTTTTGGATTAAAAGCTGGAGCTACTTTTCAAAAAATTGGTTTAAATAGTGAAATATCTTATACGCTTCCACAAATAAACGATGATGCTTTTAAAGAAGACACCAATAATATCAATTTTAATATGGGAGCCGGTTTATTTTATTATACTGATAAATATTATTTGGCAGCTTCCATTCCTAATATGATCAGATCAGTTCATTTGAACTTTAACGGAGTAAAATACGGAACAGAAGTACCTCATTATTTTGTTACTGGGGGCTATGTATTCAATTTAAATCCAACCCTTAAATTCAAACCTTCCATGATGTTTAAATCAGCTATTAATTCTCCTGCGTCATTAGATGTGTCTTCAAATTTCTTATTTTTTGATAAATTTGAAGCAGGGTTGACTTATAGGCTAAATGACAGTTTTGGTGGTATGGTAAACTACGCTATAAATCCTTCTTTAAGAGTTGGTTATGCTTATGACAGTGTGATATCAGCATTAAATGCTACCACTCGTTCTTCACATGAAATCATCTTATTATTTGATGTGAACTTCCCGAAAAAAATATCACGTTCACCAAGATTTTTCTAACATAAATACGATATCCAAGTAATGAAAAAGTTATATATTTTATTAAGTTTTGTGTTAGTAAGCACTACAACATTAAAAGCACAAAATAAAGAGACTCAAAGAGCAGACAAATTATTCAATCGTTTTGAGTATGTTGATGCCGTTAAAGAATATTTAAAATTAGTAGATCAAGGCAAGGAAACCAACTATGTTGATAAGCAATTGGCAGAAAGCTACTACAACATGTTCAATTCTGTTGAAGCCGTGAAATGGTATGCAAAAGTGATTAAAGAAACGCAAGATGCAGAAACCTATTACAAATATGCCCAAATGCTTAAAGCAAATGGGAAATATGAATTGGCAAACAAACAAATGACGACCTTTGCTAGTAAAGCACCTAACGACCAACGTGCAAAAACATTCAACGAAAATCCAAACTATTTACCTAAATTATTAGATACACAAAAGTCTTTTAATATTAAAGCACTTACTATTAATAGTGATAAATCAGAATTTGGAGCAGTTTTAACCAATGACAATTATTTGTATTTTGTTAGTACCAGAAACAAATCTAGTAGAACCGATGGATGGAATGATGAACCTTATTTAGATATTTACCAATCTATTCGTAACACAGATGGAACATATAGTTTGCCTACCGCAGTTTCAGACCTAAATACAAAATGGCACGATGGTCCAGTTTCAATTTCAGCAGATGGTAATACTATGTATTTTGCAAGAGACAGTCATTTCAGTAAAAGCTATGAAATGGACAAAAAGAGCAATGCTAAAATTGGACAAATAAATCTTTATAAAGCAAAAAAAGTAAACGGAAAATGGGGAAATATTTCGCCTTTACCTTTAAACGATAAAAGTTATACTACAAGTAGTCCAAGTATCTCAAAAGATGGAAAAACTTTGTACTTTACTTCTGATATGCCAGGCGGAAAAGGTGGAAATGATATATGGAAAGTAACTGTAAATAGCGATGACACTTATGGAGCACCAGAAAATTTGGGAAGCAAAGTAAATACTGAAGGCAGCGAACAGTTTCCATTTATAACCGATGATAACATTTTGTATTTCGCATCAAGTGGAAGACAAGGTTTAGGAGGATTGGATGTTTTTTCTATTGATTTGACTAAAACAGATGTTGCTAAAAATGTTGGGAAGCCTGTTAATAGTGAAAAAGACGATTTTTCATTTACTTTTAATTCAATAAAAAATATAGGATATTTTGCTAGTAATAGAGCAGGATCAGACGACCTATATGCAGCTGATCCAGTTTGTGGAGTGGAAGCTACAATAATGGTAACTGATGCTAAAACAGGAAAACCTTTAGCTGACGCAAGAGTAGCGATTCTCGATGATAAGAAAAATACAGTTGAAACTAAAAATACGGAAGCGAATGGAGAATTGGTTTACAACGTAGAATGTAGTAAAGCTTATACAGTTCAAGTTTCAAAAGATGGTTTTGAAAGTGCTGTTTTCGTAGTTCCTCAGCCTGTACCTCAAAACAAAGGTGGCAAAGTAAAAGTGGACGCTCCATTAAACCCAATAGATGTAATTATCACCCCTACAGAAATTGTTCTTAAAGAAATTAACTTTGAATATAACAAAAGCAACATTACCCAAGAAGGTGCTTTTGAGTTAGACAAATTGGTACAAGTGATGAAAAGCAATACTGATTTAGTAATCCTTGTAAAATCACACACCGATAGTAGAGGAAGCGATCAATACAATATGGATTTATCTGAAAGAAGAGCTAAAGCTACTGTTCAATATATAATTTCTAAAGATATTCCAGCAAGTAGAATTTCTGGTAAAGGTTATGGAGAAAGTGAACCTAAGGTAGATTGTAAAGACGCTTGTACTGAAGAGGAATATGCTCAAAACAGAAGAAGTGAATTTTTGATTGTAAAATAAAACATATTTTTTTTATATAAACGCATTCAATTTTTTGGATGCGTTTTTTTATGCCATACGTTTTGTCAATTTTTATTATATTTTTATTTATGTTTTTTGCCCAATGCAATAATTTATTCTAATGATTTCTGAAGCCGCCAATTTCACTCTTAAATTTATAAATCAAACGCATCGTTCTGTTTTTCTTACAGGAAAAGCTGGAACGGGAAAAACGACGCTTTTACGAGAAATCATTAACACGACTCATAAAAATACTTGTGTGGTTGCACCTACGGGAATTGCTGCCTTAAATGCAGGCGGAGTTACTATTCATTCTATGTTTCAGTTGCCTTTCGGTGGCTTTATTCCAGATAACTTAGCAGAAAATTTTATACAAAATTTAAAATTTGAAACCCCTAGTTCTTTACAACGTCATTTTAAAATGAACGGTCAAAAAAAGAGGGTTATTCAAAATATGGAGCTGCTTATAATTGATGAAGTAAGCATGTTGCGGGCTGATGTACTTGATGCTATTAATTGCATGATGCAAAGTGTCCGAAAAAACGCGAATCCTTTTGGAGGAGTTCAGGTGCTTTTCATTGGGGATTTGTTGCAATTGCCACCAGTAATTCGAGAGGATGAATGGCAAGTTTTACGTAAATATTATAAAGGTAAATTCTTTTTTCATTCGCATGTTGTACAACAATACCCACCTTTATATATAGAATTATCTAAAATTTTCCGTCAAACGGACAACCAATTTATTTCGTTATTAAATAACCTCAGAAACAATCAGGTCTCACAATCTGACATGACGATTTTAAACCAATTTGTGCAAACAGATTTTGATTTGAATAAGAATATAGGCTATATAATTTTAACCACTCATAATGCTAAAGCTGATGAAACGAATGCAAAAGCCTTAGATGATTTACAAGGTAAAATTCACAAATATAAAGCGGAGATTATTGATGATTTTCCTGATAAAATTTTTCCAGTTGACAAAAACTTGTTGTTAAAAGTTGGCGCTCAAATTATGTTTGTAAAAAATGATTTGTCTGTGGAAAAAAAATATTTTAATGGAAAGATTGGCACTATCAAATCGCTTACTTCTAAAGAAATTTTTGTTCATTTTCCAGATGAAAATGTAACAATTGAAGTCGAGAAATACGAATGGGTCAATATAAAATATTCCGTTGACCCGAATACAAAAGAAATTATTGAAGAGGTTTTAGGAACATTTGTTCAATATCCAATTAAATTGGCATGGGCAATTACGGTACATAAAAGTCAGGGATTAACTTTTGACAAAGCAGCTTTAGATGTTTCTCAAGTATTTCTGCCAGGTCAAGCTTATGTAGCATTATCAAGATTGCGCTCGTTAGAAGGATTAATTTTACTGTCGCCAATGCGAATGAATGGAATTTCTAACGACCAAGATGTAATGAGTTATGCCCAAAATAAAGCTTCAGAAGACGATTTAGAAGACGCTTTAAAAACAGATACTAAAAAGTTTATTCATCAGTATTTAAAAAATTGTTTTGATTGGGATATTTTGGCTCAAGAATGGCGAAATCATCAATTTAGTTATAATCAAGATGCTGAAAAATCAGCAAAATTCAAACACGCAGATTGGGCAAAAACTCAAGCTGGAATTATCTGGCAACTGCTAGAACCGTCAAGCAAATTCTTGTTGCAATTGGACAAGATTTTTAAAAACGAAACGGTAGATACTGTTTTTGTGTCAGAAAGAATTAATGCGGCATATCACTATTTTTTGGAGCCAATGAACCAAATGGTTTACGCTTTGTTTTTGAAGATGGAAGAAGTAAAACGCCTCAAAAACACTAAAGGATTTTACGAAGAATTGTTAGATTTAGAAGCTTTTCAAACCAAAGCAGTGCTGAATCTAATGCGAGCTAAATTATTGATGGGAATCATCATTTCTGGGGGTGAAGTTTCCAAAAAAACACTGTATTCTGAGGAGATAAGATGTTATAAAGCCAATCTTCAAGAAAAAGTTGTAAGTGATTTTAAAAAAATAAACATTTCGCTGGTCGAGGAAGATGACGATATGGAACATCCTTATGATTCAAAAAAACCAAAAAGCAAGCAACCCAAAAAAGACACGGCACTTGAAACGTATGAATTATGGAAACAACATAACTCAATTAAAGAAATTGCAACCATTAGAAAGTTAACAAAAGGAACAATTTATAGTCATTTTGCAAAGTTGATAGCAACAGAAACCATCACTTTATCCGAAATTTTGCCTGAAGATAAAATTCAAGAATTGACTTTACTTTTCAAAAATTATAAAGAGGAATCTTTAAATCAATTAAAAGAACAAGTAGGAAATAAATACACTTGGGACGAATTGAAAATGTTTAAAGCGAGTATCAAATAATTCAAGAATAATAAAATCATTGACTTTTTCTAACGCTTCCTATTATATCTCGCAACAGCCCATTAAAATCAAAATTAGAATCTTCAGTTAGTCCCATTCTAACGATGACCATGTCGCAAGATGGAATTATAAAAATGCGTTGCCCTTGAAAACCATTGCACGAAAATAAATCTCTTGGAACATCTTTATATTTT
>CAIRNC010000206.1 GCA_903879875.1 uncultured Bacteroidota bacterium | reverse complement strand
CTAATTTTGAAATTATTTGAGAAAACAGCGTTATATTTGCCATAAGAGGGCGGGTTTTTGTTGTGCAACTCAAAGATAATTTGAGATACAAAATTCAACCCTCTTTTTTTAAACTTTTTTTAAACGTTTAGGACGCTATTGTTTCAATATAAAAGAAATTTTTAATGAGGTTTGCATTTGAAATAAAAAAGTGTACTTTTGCAGTCCGAATTTCGGTATTCCGTATTCGGAATGGAATGTTTAATTAAAATAAATTATTGTGAACGCATTAAGCTACAAAACAGTATCAGCAAGCAAAGCAACCGTATCCAAAGAATGGATTGTGGTAGACGCTGACGGTCATAACTTAGGACGTCTTGCATCAAAGGTCGCTATGATCTTAAGAGGTAAGTACAAGCCGAGTTATACACCACACGTGGACTGTGGAGATAACGTAATTGTTATCAACTCAGAAAAAATCAACCTTACAGGGAAAAAAATGGATGACAAAATTTACATGCGTCATACAGGTTACCCAGGAGGACAAAGAACTTTAACTGCTAAAGTATTGCAATCAAAAAACCCTGCATTACTAGTAGAAAAAGCCGTGAAAGGAATGTTGCCTAAAAACAAATTAGGAGCAGAACTTTTCAGAAATTTAAATGTTGTTGTAGGAACAGAGCACAAACAAGGCGCTCAAAAACCTAGAACTGTTAACCTAAACGATCTTAAGTAATGGGAGTAATTCACAAAATCGGTAGAAGAAAATGTGCAGTTGCACGTGTTTACGTTTCTGAAGGAACAGGAACAATTACTGTAAACAAAAAACCATTTGCAACTTATTTCCCAACAGCTACTTTACAATATAAAGTATTACAACCAATGTCTATGACAGAAAATGTAACTAACTTTGATGTAAAAGTAAACGTATACGGAGGTGGTTCAACAGGTCAAGCAGAAGCTGTAAGAATGGCTTTAGCTAGAGCAATGTGTGAAGTTGGCGAAGGAAACAGAGCTATCTTGAAACCAGAAGGTTTGTTAACAAGAGACCCAAGAATGGTGGAACGTAAAAAATTCGGTCAGAAAAAAGCTCGTAAGAGATTCCAATTCTCTAAACGTTAATATTACCTGTCTTGTACCATTCGTGCAAGACCTAGTTATTAAATTAAAAACAATGTTGTTGTTGCCTACTGAGGTAGGAATTAGTTTAGCATCTAAATGGGTTGAAAAGTTTAAAAGTTTAAAAGTTTAAAAGTTTAGTACGCTAAACCCATAACCTTTCTAAACTCATAACCTGGAAAAACACATTGCTAATCAACAGAACGTAAACTAAATAAAAAATGTCAAACAAAGTAGAAGTAAAAGAATTACTAGAAGCAGGTGTTCACTTCGGACACATGACTAGAAAATGGGATCCAAATATGGCTCCATACATTTATATGGAACGTAATGGAATTCACATTATCAATCTATATAAAACTGCAGCAAAAATTGAAGAAGCTAACGACGCTTTGAAAAAAATCGCTGCATCAGGTAGAAAAATTTTATTCGTAGCTACCAAAAAACAAGCAAAAGACATCGTTGCTGAAAAAGCAAAAGCAGCTAACATGCCATACATCACAGAAAGATGGCCTGGTGGAATGTTGACTAACTTCGTTACAATCAGAAAAGCTGTTAAAAAAATGGCTACTATTGATAAAATGAAGAAAGATGGTACTTTTATGACTTTGTCAAAAAAAGAACGTCTTCAAGTAGATCGTCTTCGTGCTAAATTAGATAAAAATTTAGGTTCAATCGCTGACATGTCAAGACTTCCTGCAGCATTGTTCATTGTAGATATTAAAGCAGAACATATCGCATTAAAAGAAGCTCAAAAATTAAACATTCCAGTTTTCGCAATGGTGGATACTAACTCTGACCCACGTGAGGTAGATTATGTTATTCCTGCAAATGACGATGCTTCTAAATCAATCGAAAAAATTCTTTCTTTAGTAACTGCATCAATTCTAGATGGTCTTGCTAACAAAACAGACGATGTTACTCTAGAGGAAATCACTCCAGAAACAGAAACTGTTGTTGAGGCTGTTGCAGAAACTGTAGTTGAAGTTGTAGCAGTTGAAGAAGCTGTTGCTCCACAAACAGAAGAAGAACCTAAAACAGAAGAATAAAACAATATAATTACGAATTATGAATTATGAATTATGTAAGTTTTGCGTAATTTAAAATTTGTAATTCGTAATTTAATTTTATAACCATTTAATTAAAAAAATATGGCAACAATTACCGCCGCAGACGTAAATAAATTAAGAACAATTACAGGTGCAGGAATGATGGACTGCAAAAAAGCACTTGTTGAAGCTGACGGAGATTTTGATTTAGCAATCGAAAACCTACGTAAAAAAGGACAAAAAGTAGCTGCAAACCGTTCTGATAGAGAATCTACAGAAGGTGCTGCAATTGCAGTTGTAAACGCAGACAAAACTGCAGGAGTTGTTATTACATTAAATTGTGAAACTGACTTCGTAGGAATGAATGAAAACTTTGTTAAAATGGCTACTGATATGGCTAATTTGGCATTGAATTATGATACAAAAGAAGCATTTTTAGCTGCAGATTTCAATGGAATCACTGTTGCAGAAAAACTAATTGAGCAAACTGGAGTTATTGGAGAAAAACTTGAAATCAGAACTTTCGAAAAACTAGAAGGTGCTTTCATAGGATCTTATATTCACTCTGGAAACAAAATTGCAACTTTAGTAGCGCTTTCTGCAAACGTAGCTGGTACTGATGAAGTAGCAAGAAACGTAGCGATGCAAGCTGCAGCTATGGCTCCAATTGCTTTGAACGAAGCTGGTGTTGACGCTGCAACTATCGAAAAAGAAATCGAAATAGCTAAAGACGTACTTCGTCAAGAAGGAAAACCAGAAGCGATGTTAGACAATATCGCTAAAGGAAAATTAGCTCGTTTCTTTAAAGACAATACTCTAGTAAATCAAGATTACATTAAAGACAACAAATTAAGCGTTGCTGCTTATGTTCAATCTTTAGATAAAAACCTTACAGTTACTGGATTTAAAAGAGCTGCTCTAGGTTAATATTGCAACAAAATCAATTATATAAAAAAGCTGTCTAACAAATTTAGACAGCTTTTTTTGTACCAGATAATGTAGTACATAATATATTTTGATTCTTTTTATAAATAACACTTATTGTAATCAATTTACTTATAAACGGTTGTAAGTTTTTTAAATTTAAACAATTTCTATATTGTCTTCGATTTTGAATCATAAGTTCAAGAAATTTGCAAATAAAAACTATTTGTAAAATTCCATGTCGCAAACTTGACAATTATCATATAATATTTCTTTTTTATCTGTACTTTTGCAATCTTAATTCATTCTAAATAAGAGTTTGCAAACTACAGTTGACCAACTTGCTATTGGCGATAAAGCCATTATTACCGATTTTGACATCGATGTTATTCCTTTGAAATTAATTGAAATGGGCTGCTTAACTGGCAACACCGTTGAAATTCTTCAAATTGCACCTTTTGGAGATCCTTTATTTTTGAACATGAACGATTGCCATTTGTCCATTCGATTAGAAACGGCTTGCAAAATTAGAGTTGAAACTATCAAGAAATAATTAAAATGCGCGACTCTAATATAAAAGTAGCACTTATCGGAAATCCAAATACAGGGAAAACATCTGTTTTCAACTTGTTAACGGGTTTGAACCAACAAGTTGGAAATTATCCAGGTATTACTGTTGAGAAAAAACAAGGGTTTTGTCATTTGACTTCTACTACAGACGCAACTATTTCTGATTTACCAGGTACATACAGTCTAAACGCAAGTTCGCTCGACGAAAATGTGGTTATAGAATTGCTTTTAAATAAAAACGATCCCGATTTCCCCGATGTTGTGGTTTTGGTTACAGATGTTGAAAATCTAAAAAGAAATTTACTGCTTTTTACGCAAATAAAAGACTTAGAAATTCCAACCATCATGGTCATCAATATGATTGATCGAATGGAGTTAAAAGGCATTACACTCGATGTTCCGTATTTGGAAAATCAACTAAAAACAAAAATTGTTTTAGTAAGTTCAAGAAAAAAAATTGGGATAGAAAATTTAAAAAAGGAGATTATCGAATACCAATCACTTCCAACATCGCCTTGTTTGAACGCTTCGAGTATCGATACCGATTATTTTGATGGTTTACGAAAAGCTTTTCCAAATCAATCGTTATACAAATTATGGTTGGTCATTACACAAGATGTCAACTTTTCTAATTTGAATAAAAAAACAGTAGCGCCAACGAATTTTGCTAAATCGGAAGCTGATTTAAAGCGTTTACAACAAAAGGAAACGATAAAAAGATATCAATTTATAAATGATGTTTTAAAAATCGGAAGAACCATAAACACAGAAAACGCAAAGGATTTTAGAAGTAAATTAGATCGAGTATTGACGCATAAATTTTGGGGATACATCATATTTACATCCATTTTAATTTTAATTTTTCAATCTATTTTCGATTGGTCCAGTTATCCAATGGATTTAATTGATAGCGCTTTTGCAGCGATAAGTTCTTACACAATCGCTCATTTGCCTCCTGGTGCTTTCACTAATTTGTTAGCTCAAGGCATTATTCCTGGCATCGGCGGTATTCTTATATTTATTCCGCAAATTGCATTTCTATTTATGTTTGTTTCCATTTTGGAAGAAACAGGATATATGAGTAGAGTTGTTTTTTTGATGGATAAAATAATGCGAAAATTTGGTCTTTCTGGCAAAAGTGTCGTGCCGTTAATCTCGGGAACTGCTTGTGCTATTCCAGCAATTATGGCAACCCGAAACATCGAAAACTGGAAAGAACGGTTGATTACAATTCTAGTAACGCCTTTTATAACTTGCTCCGCACGCCTTCCTGTTTATTCCATTATTATAGCATTGATTATTCCAAAAACGCGTTGGCTCGGCGTGTTCAACATGCAAGGATTAACTTTACTTTTCTTGTATTTATTAGGTTTCGGAGCAGCTATTTTGTCGGCATATATTTTAAACAAAACCTTAAAATTACAATGCAAAACCTTTTTTGTAGTTGAAATGCCAAATTACAAATTGCCTTTGTTGAAAAATGTAGGATTAAATGTACTCGAAAAAACCAAAGCATTTGTTTTTGGAGCCGGGAAAATAATATTAGCAATTTCTATTGTTCTATGGTTTTTAGCTTCTTATGGCCCTGGCAACTTTAATGATGCACAAGATATAATTCTAAAACAAGAAGCCCAAAATTCGATTTCAAAAGCCGAACTAAACAATAAAATTGCTTCCTATAAATTAGAGAATTCTTATATTGGATTAATGGGAAAAACCATCGAACCGCTGATTTCCCCTTTAGGCTACGATTGGAAAATAGGTGTGGCTTTAATCAGCTCTTTTACAGCACGCGAAGTTTTTGTCGGCACTTTAGCTACTATTTATAGCGTTGGTGGTACCGACAATGAGGAAACGATTAAAACCAAAATGCAAGCTGAAATCAATCCCGAAACAGGAGCTAAAATATTCAACTTTGCATCAGGAATGTCGTTGCTCTTGTTTTATGCTTTCGCTATGCAATGTGCCAGTACATTAGCCATAACTAAAAAAGAAACCAACGGTTGGCGATGGCCCGTTTCACAACTTATTTTCATGAGTGGATTAGCCTATTTAGCAGCCTTAATTGCATATCAAATTTTAAAATAAACCAAAATGATTCAAGAAATTTTAGCCTTTACCGCGTTAGGAATTGCCCTTGTTTTTTTGTTCAGAAAATTTATTTTTAAATCGAATAAATCCAAGAAAAAATGTGGCAACGAGGATTGTGGTTGTAATTAAAAACAATAAGTAGTAACAATTATCCGCTTCCAACCAACATTTGTATAAGAACATTCCTAATTTAATTTGAACTAAATCGGTATCAACAGAATTTCGATGTACTAGTGATGCTAACTTTATTAGTTAAGGATTGATTTATAATTAAAAAAAACAGTCAACTAATAACAATTTTTCAGATATTTACAACAACATAAAACGCCAAGTCTCGCATTTGTAAAACAATTGCGAACTTTGAGGTTCAATAAAAATCTGAAATCCAAATGCAAAGACCTTCTTTCTCCATATATGACGCATCGGCGGGCTCCGGAAAAACCTATGCTTTGGTCAAAGAATACCTCAAAATCATACTCTTTGCCAAGAATAATGATGCCTATCGTAACATTCTAGCCATCACGTTTACCAATAAAGCAGTTCATGAAATGAAAAGTCGAATTGTGGGTAGTTTATCCGAATTTGCCAAAGAGAAACCAAATGAAAAAGCGGCTGATTTAATGCGTGATTTAGCTATTGACACAGCGCTTTCGGTGCAACAAATCAAAACCAAATCACAACAAATCATCAAGCATATTATCCATAATTATGCGGCTTTTGATATTTCAACTATTGATAAATTCACGCACAAAGTTATTCGCGCTTTTGCTCATGATTTGGGTTTACCAATGACTTTTGAAGTAACCCTCGATACCGAAAATTTACTTACAGAAGCAGTTGATGCACTAATTGCGCAAGCAGGCGAAGACGAAGTGCTCACAAAATTGCTGGTCGATTTTACAATGGATAAAACCGACAACGACAAATCGTGGGATATTTCTCGTGAGATTCTCGAAACCGGCCGATTGGTTTTAAATGAAAACAATCGGGAAGAAATAGCGCATTTTCACAATAAAAAAATCACCGATTTCATTGCCATAAAAGACAAATTATCTTTAGTTAGCAGCACATTAGAAAATGAAAATACGGAGTTGGCAACAGCCGCACTTGCTTTAATCGATAAGAATGGAATTGATCATAAATCGTTTCCTTATGAAACATTTCCTAAGCATTTGAATTTTATCATAAATAAAGATGATAAAGCAGGAAATCATAAATTCGAAGATTTTGATGCCATTAAAATAAAAAAAGGAGCAAGAGATACCGCTTTAATCGAACAGATTATTCCTGAAATGCTGTCACTTCTTGCCCAAGTTTATAAAAACAACGAGAAGAAAGATTTTTACAACGCTTTTCTGAAAAACATTACCCCATTGTCTTTGTTAAATACAGTTAGCAACGAATTGTCAAAAATTCAGAAAGAACAAAACGTGTTGTCGATTGCTGAATTTAATGCTATTATTTATAAAGAAATTCAAAACCAACCAGCGCCATTTATTTATGAACGTTTAGGCGAACGCTACCGTCATTTTTTTATAGATGAGTTTCAGGATACGTCCGAAATGCAATGGCAAAACCTGATTCCGTTGATTGACAACGCTACTTCAAGCGAGCAAAATGGCGAAAAAGGCACTTTGATGATTGTTGGCGACCCAAAACAATCGATTTATCGTTGGCGTGGTGGGAAAGCGGAGCAATTTATAGGATTAAGTAAAAATCATAATCCTTTTAATAATCCCGAAAAAGTATTGGTGCATTTGGATAAAAACTACCGAAGTTTTTCAGAAGTAATTGATTTTAACAATCGGTTTTTTCAACAAATGTCCACTGAATTTGAAAACATTGATTACAAAGATTTGTATCAAAATCATAGCCATCAACAGTTGAATGATAAAAAGGGCGGATATGTAAACATTTCTTTTCTTCCCATTATCGAAAAAACGATTGACAGTTCTGACGACGACGAGGCTTTAGACAAAACCGATTTGTATGTTTTAGCCACCTTGAATACGATTCAAAAAGTCTTAAAACAAGGATTCGAATACAAAGACATTGTAATTTTGACTCGAAAAAGAACCCAAGGTATCGCGATTGCAAATTATTTAACGGAGCAAAAAATTCCTTTGTTGTCTTCTGAAACCTTGATGATTCAAAATGCAACCGAAGTTCGAATGATTATTCATTTGTTGTCCTACTTAAAAAACAGTGCTGACAAAGAAGCTAAGGCTAATTTTTTATATTATTTAGCACAAAATAATCAAGACAAACTGCCAGTACATGATTTTATTATGACTGGAATTGAACAAGTTTCAGAAGCCGATTTCGAGAAATGGTTACAAGAATTTGACATTCAACTTTCCTTTCAAAACCTTAGAAAAAAGTCATTGTATGAAGCGGTTGAGATTCTTGTTTCTGAAATTTTGAAACAAAAAATCAGCAACTCTTATGTGCAATATTTCTTAGACATTGTGCTAGAGCGCGATGTTAGGTCACAAGCGGGAGTTTCTGATTTTCTGATTTTTTGGGAAAAGAACGCAGAAAAGTTTAGTATTCCATCTCCCGAGGGCAATAATGCGGTGCGAATAATGACCATTCATAAATCCAAAGGACTTGAGTTTCCAGTAGTAATCATGCCTTTTGCGGATGAAGATTACAGTCGAAGTCCAAAAAACAAATTATGGATTGATTCCGATGAAAATGACATAGGATTACCAAAAGTTTTAATCGATAATAACAAAGCCGTTGAAGGTTTTGGTGAAGCTGCAAAACAGGTATTTGAACAAAAATCGCAAGAAGAACTTTTGGACAACATTAATGTTTTGTATGTAGCATTAACACGTGCCGAAGAACAGTTATATATCATTTCTCAAACAGTAAAACCTAGAAAAGACGACACCTATCCCAATAATATGGCTTCTTTTTTTGTAAAATTTTTGATTGCTGAACAACTATTTGACGAAAATCAATTGGAATATGGATTTGGAAATCCTATAAAAATATCAAAGAATGCAAAACATGTAGATGCTTCCAAGACAATTCCTTTGGTTACAGCTATTCTTGACCCAAAAAACATAAAAATAGCACAACGAGAAGCTTTAATGTGGGGAACCAAACAGCAGGAAGCCATTGAATATGGCAATGTAATTCACGAGATTTTATCTTTTGTAAAAACCCAAAACGACATCGATTTGGCCATTATTAAAGCTATTGAAAACGGATTAATCACCTACGACCAAAAAAAAATTGCACAAAATACAATTCAGGAAATTGTGAGCCACAGGGAATTAGCGGATTATTTTTTAGCCAATCATAACATTCTAAATGAACAAACGATAATTCAAAAAGAAGGTAAAACCATCAAACCCGACCGTATGGTGATTTCGAAAACAAAAGAAGTTTTTTTGTTGGATTATAAAACAGGAACGCATCAAGCAAAATACCAATTACAATTGGAAAACTACCAAAACGCTATTGAAAAAATGGGTTATAAAGTGACAAAAAAAGCATTGGTATATATAGGAGAATCGATTGATGTAGTACATTTGTAAATCAAAAAATAAATTTAAACAATAAATAAAATAGTTATGTACGGCAAAATACAACAACACTTTCAAAACGAATTGAACACCATTGAACAAAATGGTATTTTTAAAAAAGAACGCATCATAACTTCTCCTCAAGGAGCCGAAATTACAGTGAATGGCGAAACGGTTTTAAATTTTTGTGCTAACAATTACCTTGGGTTGTCTTCTCATCCAGAAGTAATTCAAGCAGCAAAAGACGCATTGGATTCTCACGGTTTTGGAATGTCATCGGTTCGGTTTATTTGTGGAACGCAGGACATTCACAAAACTTTAGAAAAAAAGATTTCAGATTTCTACGGAACAGAAGACACCATATTGTATGCTGCCGCATTTGACGCCAATGGCGGTGTTTTCGAACCCTTATTAGGTGAAGACGATTGTATTATTTCGGATAGTTTGAATCATGCTTCTATTATTGATGGTGTTCGTTTGTGTAAAGCAGCTCGATACCGTTACGAAAATTCCAACATGGAAGATTTAGAAAAACAACTTATTCAAGCTACGGAAGTTGGACATCGGTTTAAACTTATCGTTACCGACGGAGTGTTTTCTATGGATGGTGTGGTTGCCCCATTAGATAAAATTTGTGATTTGGCCGACAAATACGATGCAATGGTAATGGTGGATGAATGTCATGCCGCAGGATTCATTGGTGCTACTGGAAAAGGCACGCTTGAAGTCAAAGGTGTTATGGGTCGCGTTGATATTATTACTGGTACTTTAGGAAAGGCACTTGGCGGTGCTATGGGTGGCTATACTACTGCAAAAAAAGAAATCATTGAAATTTTACGTCAACGCTCACGTCCGTATTTGTTTTCCAATTCATTGGCTCCAGCAATTGTAGGAGCATCTATTAAAGTGTTTGAGTTGTTAGAAAAAGACACCACTTTGAGAGATAAGTTAGAATGGAACACCAATTATTTCAAAGCAGGTATGAAAAATGCTGGAATTGACTTTATTGATGGCGATTCAGCTATTGTGCCTGTAATGTTATATGATGCTAAATTATCACAAGTCATGGCAAATGAACTTTTAAAAGAAGGAATCTACGTAATAGGCTTCTTTTTTCCGGTTGTACCAAAAGACAAAGCTCGAATTCGTGTTCAACTGTCCGCTGCACATACAAAAGAACATCTGGACAAAGCAATTGCCGCTTTTATTAAAGTTGGAAAGTCCTTAAATGTTATATAATTAGTCAGTTATAGGCAATAATGACGTTATTTTTAACAATTAATTTTGTAATTAACTTTTATATACTACTTTTGCGTTTTAAAATATATTTTAATCAAATTAAACAAGTATGAAAAATCTAAACAAATTATTTTTTACTGCATTGATGTTTGTAGGACTTAGTTCTCAAGCACAAGACAGTAACAACCCATGGGCTTTGTCTTTTGGAGCAAATGCTGTTGACACTAAAATTAGCGCTGACTCAGCAATCCAAGACCAATTTTCTCATTATTTTGACGCATCAAACAATTGGAACATCCTTCCTTCTGTTTCTTACTTGACTGTTTCTAAATACGTTGGCAACAATTTCTCTTTTGGAATTACAGGTTCTGTCAACAAAATTTCAAAATTTGTTAACCCTAGAGTTATTATTCCTGGAGATTATACAGTAACAAATCCTGGTGATTTGAACTATTACGCAATTGATGCAACAGTAAAACATAGTTTTATGAGTATGATTAAATCTAAATCTATTGACCCTTATGCTCATGTTGGTGGAGGTTATACTTGGTTTGGAGAAAAAGTAAAACACGGAACTGTGAATGCAGGTTTAGGATTAACTTATTGGTTTTCAGAAACAGTTGGTTTGTCTATCCAATCTACTTACAAACATTCATTTGATGATATGTCAGAAAGAGGTATGGAGCGTAACATGCCATCACACATGCAACACTTTGCAGGTTTGACTTTCAAATTTGGAGGAAAAGATACTGATGGAGACGGAATATATGACAAAAATGATGCTTGTCCAGAAATGGCTGGTCCAATAAAATTCAATGGTTGTCCTGATACAGACGGAGACGGAATTGTTGACAAAGACGATGCTTGTCCAGAAATGGCTGGTTTAGCTGCTTTCAACGGTTGTCCTGATACTGATGGAGACGGAATTGCTGACAAAGATGATGCTTGTCCAGAAGTTGCTGGTTTAAAAGCATTCAAAGGTTGTCCAGATACTGATAACGACGGAATCACTGACGCTTCTGATAAATGTCCTACCGTAAAAGGACCAAAAGATAATGCAGGTTGTCCTTGGCCAGATACAGACGGAGACAGTGTATTAGACAAAGATGACAAATGTGTTGATGTTAAAGGTACTGTTGCTAACTTCGGTTGTCCTGAAGTTGACGAAGTTGTAATGAAAAAATTAAACGAATATGCTAAAACTATTTTATTTGAAACTGGTAAAGCATCTTTCGAAAAACAAACTTTCCCAGTATTAGTATCTATTACTGCTATTTTGAAAGAATATCCAACTGCAAAATTCTTTATAGAAGGACACACTGATAATTCAGGTACTCCAGCTAAAAACATGGTTTTATCTCACGATAGAGCAGCTGCTGTTGTAACTTATTTAACTTCTAATGGAATTGCTGCTGACAGATTAACTTCTGAAGGTTTTGGTCAAACTAAACCAGTTGCAAGCAACAAAACAAAAGCAGGTAAAGCAAGTAACAGAAGAGTTGAAGTGAAATTAGTAAAATAATTTTTTTAAAAATATTTTCTTTAAAAACGTCTCGAAGTTCGGGACGTTTTTTTATTTTTATAAAATGAAAGACGCTTCTTTTTTAGATAAAATTGCTCAGGTATTAATTGAAAATTATTCCCATAATTTGGCAAACACCATTGTTGTTTTGCCAAACAAAAGAGCAAAAATATTCTTAGTAGAAGCACTAAAAAAACAGATTTCGAATACTGTTCTAGCTCCCGAAATCATTAGTATTGAAGATTTAATTCAGGAAATTGCCAATGTGCGAACCGTTGATCCCATTGAGTTGCTTTTTGAATTCTATGAAGTTTATTTAACGATTACTGAAAAAGCAAACCAACAATCTTTTGAGCTTTTTGCCAATTGGGCAAAGACGCTGCTTCAAGATTTCAATGAAATTGATCGGTATTTATTAGACCCTTTGCACGTTTTGTCTTACTTAAAAGACATTGAAGACATTAAGCGTTGGGGAATTGAAGTTGAAAATAAAACACAATTACTCGAAAATTATATCGATTTCTGGAAATTGCTTCCTATTTATTACCAATCGTTGTACGACCATTTGTTAAAAAAAGGGATAGGCTATCAAGGTTTTATTTATAGAGAAGCCGTGGCAAAAATTAATAAATATTCGGAATCAGTTCAGAACAAATCCTTTGTTTTTTCAGGATTTAATGCTTTAAACACTTCAGAAGAAAAAATCATTCAACATTTAATTGCTTCCAATCAGGCTAAAATCTATTGGGATACAGACCAGACTTTTTTTAATGACCCGTTTCACGATGCGGGTTTGTTTGCTCGGCGGTTTGCGGCTAATTGGAAATACTATAAATCCAATCCTTTTGAGTGGATAGTTGATGATTTCTCACAAAGTAAAAATATCCAAATTATTGGAACACCAAAAACGATTGGTCAAGCCAAAATTGCAGGCAGTATAATTGAAAAAATAGCGGCTTTCAACCCAAATGAAGCATTAAACAAAGTAGCAATTGTTCTTGGAGAAGAAAATGTGCTTTTGCCACTTCTATATGCTTTGCCAGCATCTGTTAATGCTTTAAACATAACTATGGGCTATTCGAGTAAGAACAACCCAGCACAAATTGCTATTGCAAAATTGTTTAAAATGCACACCAATGCACTTTCGAGAAACGGGAGTGATTATGTATTCTATTACAAAGATGTTTTAGCTATTTTAACGCATCCGTTAATTGAACCTTTTATTGATGTTAGCGGATTGGTTACTATTATCAATGCCAACAATTATACGTTTATTACCCATAAAAAAATTATAGCCTTAAATGCCAATCCGAGCAACTTATTTTCACTTCTATTTCAAAAATGGGAAAACGGAGCAGCTGCTGTTTTAACTATTATTTCGGAAGTATTACAAGCCATAAAAACCAATTTAAACGACGATAACGAAGAAGAAAAAATCACTAAAGCATTTGTTTTTTCTATTTTTAAAACCATCAATAAATTAATAAATTATTACGCAAAGCATCCTCAAATTGACACCATTGAAACGCTTCACGCGATTTACAAACAAGTAATTGATCTTGCCGAAGTTTCATTTGAAGGAGAACCTTTAAATGGATTGCAGATTATGGGCGTTCTAGAAAGTCGGGTTTTGGATTTTGAAACCGTAATTGTAACCTCAATGAATGAGGGTAAATTTCCAGCAGGGAAATCACAAAATTCGTTTATTCCGTATGATGTAAAACGGGAATTAGGTTTGCCCACTTTCAAAGAAAAAGACGCTATTTACACCTATCATTTTTATCATTTGTTGCAACGTGCCAAAAATATTTATCTGCTTTATAACACCGAAAGCGATGGTTTAGACGCAGGCGAAAAAAGTCGTTTCATCACCCAATTAGAAGTAGAAAAACAAGACAAGCATCAGCTTTCACATGATATTTACAATGCTATTTTACCTGAAGTAGCCTATTCGCCAATTGTTATTCATAAATCAGAATCGGTGCTGTTGCGGTTGAAACAAATAGCCGAAGAGGGTTTTTCGCCTTCTGCTTTAACGAGTTACATTCGAAATCCGATTCAGTTTTATTTCCAAAAAATGCTGCGGATTCGTGAAACCGAAGAAGTCGAAGAAAACATAGCGCTGAATACTTTAGGTACGATTATTCACGAAACATTAAAAGAGTTATATGATCCATTTGTTGGTAAATTTATAACTGAAAGCGACATTGCTAATTGTTTCAAACAAGTTGATTCTGAAGTTTTAAAGCAATTCAAAGTAGTTTATAAAGAAGGTGAAATCAAAAAAGGACGAAATTTATTGGCATTTGAAGTTGCTAAACGAAATGTTTATAATTTTTTAAAAACAGAAGAATCTGCAATTAAAAATGGCGATGCAATTAAAATTCTAGCGTTAGAGCAACGCTATGAACGCGTTTTAGAACATCCGAGTTTGCCTTTTCCTGTAAAAATTGGAGGTTCTGTTGACAGAATTGAAGAGCGAAATGGAAATATTAGAATAATCGATTATAAAACGGGAAAAGTAGAAAAAGGAAATGTTACACTTAGCTCGTGGACAGGACTTACAAAAGACATTAAAAACGACAAAATCATTCAGATTTTGGCCTATGCTTTTATGTATGAAGAACAAGCGAAAGGCAAACCCATTGAGGTGGGCATCATTTCTTTTAAAAACTTAAATGCGGGTTTCTTGCCATTTACTTTCAAAACGGGAAAAGAAATAAATACAATTATCGACCAGCAAATTCAATCGGATTATCTGGAACAATTGTGTTTGCTTATAAACGAAATATTGAACGAAAATATTCCTTTTGAAGAAAAAATTTAAGTCTAAATGAGATGGAAGTTAATAACATTTAACCTTCAAAAAATGAAAAAACGTATTTTATTTCTACAAAAGTACGCTTTCAATCAATTTAAGCCTTTCTGTTTTTTCTGAATATTTTTTACCATTTAAAAATAAACCCTCACAAAAGGCATAAAAGCCGCACTATAGACTAAATCATTCTCGTTGTACAACAGGTTGTATCTTGCACCAACGGTTACATTATTGGTTCTAAATCCACCGCCAACATACAATCCGGTATTCCAAAAATTGTCTATTTTACTTGGACTTCCTAACGACTCAATGGTTCTATTTACTCTTAATTCTTCCAACTCAACCGAAAGTTGTATTTCTTCCACGGGGTTAAACAAAGCAATAATACTTGCACCATAAATGGCCGAAGAATAACGGTTTTTTACCGAAACCAAACTCCCTTGAAGTCCTAAACCAGCTGAAAAATAAGAGTTGAAATTGTAAATTGCGGTTGGAGCTACTAAAATATCAGTATAGCCAGTACCTGCATTTAAACCAAAGCTTCCGCCAATTTGGGTGTGCTTCCAAAAATCACTTTTCGGATTTGGTTTTTTGGTTTGATTTTGAGCAAAAGTTACTTCCGAAAAAGAGAGAATGGAGAGTAAAAAAAAGACTGCAATAGGCTTGAAAAAAAATTGACACTTCATGATTCTTAAATTGAATTTTTAAAAGATAAAAGTATTTAAAAATAGCTAATAATTTTATTGATTTATTGTATTTTTGCGAAACTATTTTTAACAAATCAGGTTATTCACTAAATAATTATGGATAGGTTTTCCTTTTTAAACGCAGCACATACCGAATTTTTTGCACAATTATACGATCAATATCTAGAAAATCCAGACAGCGTTGAGCCTTCTTGGAGAAGTTTTTTTCAAGGATTCGACTTTGGAATGACAACTTACAACGAAGAAAATACTGTAAGTCAAACCAGTAGCAATGCTTCTGGAGCGATGGAAAGCACTTCGGTTTCCGAAAAATTACAAAAAGAATTTAACGTTCTAAAATTGATTGATGGCTATCGTTCGCGCGGTCATTTGTTTACCAAAACCAATCCGGTAAGAGATCGAAGAACCTATTCGCCAACATTAGCAATAGAGAATTTTGGACTTACAACTGCCGATTTGCAAACGGTTTTTGATGCGGCAAAAGTGATAAAAATTCAACCTTGTACGCTTCAAGAAATTATAAAACATCTTGACAACATCTATTGTCAGCATATTGGAGTCGAATACATGTACATTCGTAATCCAGAAACTATTGAATGGATTCAAAATAAAATCGGAAAGAATGACAATTTACCCAATTTTTCAAATGACGAAAAAAAGGTAATTCTTTCTAAATTGAATGAAGCCGTTTCTTTTGAAAACTTCTTACATACTAAATATGTAGGTCAAAAAAGGTTTTCATTGGAAGGAGGCGAGTCCATCATACCTGCCTTGGATACATTGATTGAAAAAGCGGCTGAGAAAGGCGTGGAGCAATTTGTAATGGGTATGGCGCACCGTGGTCGTTTGAATGTTTTAGCGAATATTTTCGGAAAGTCAACCCAAGACATTTTTGGCGAATTTGACGGAAAAGATTACGATCAAGAATATTTTGACGGTGATGTAAAATACCACTTAGGGCTTACCGCGGATAAAGTGACCCGTTCAGGAAAAAAAATCAACATTAATTTAGCACCAAATCCATCGCATCTTGAAACGGTTGGAGCCGTAATTGAAGGAATTACGAGAGCCAAACAAGACAAATATTTTCCAAATGATTTCTCTAAAGTTTTACCGATTGCCGTTCAAGGTGATGCTGCTATTGCAGGACAAGGTATTCTGTATGAGATTATCCAAATGGCACAATTGGACGGATACAAAACAGGTGGAACCATTCATATTGTAATTAATAATCAGGTTGGGTTTACCACTAATTATTTAGATGCACGTTCTTCGTCTTATTGTACAGATGTTGCTAAAGTCACGTTATCACCTGTATTACATGTGAATGCGGATGATGCCGAAGCTGTAGTCCACGCAATGTCATTTGCTTTGGATTTTAGAATGCAATTTGGTCGTGATGTCTTTATTGATTTATTAGGATATAGAAAATACGGTCATAATGAAGGCGATGAACCTCGTTTTACACAACCCGTTTTATACAAAATTATCGCCTCTCACAAGAATCCTCGAGATATTTATGCAGAAAAATTAATAGCAGAAGGTGTTATTGATGGTGATTTTGTAAAAAATATAGAAGTCGCTTACAAACAAGATTTAGATGACAATCTTCAAGCCTCACGGAAGAAAGATTTGACTATCATAACACCATTTATGAAAAATGAATGGGAAGGTTTCCAGCAAGTTACCGACACACAAATGCTTGAAAAAGTAGTTACTCAATTTGACAAAAGTACTTTAGAAGCTATTATTGAAACCGTTTCGACTTTGCCTTCTGACAAAAAATTTATCAATAAGATTTCAAAAATTGTTACCGATCGCAAAACGATGTTCGACAACAATACCATTGATTGGGGAACTGCAGAAACGCTAGCTTATGGTTCACTTTTAACCGAAGGCTATGATGTTCGGATTTCTGGACAAGATGTAGAAAGAGGTACTTTTTCACATCGCCATGCCGTTGTAAAAGTCGAAGATTCTGAAGAGGAAGTAACCTTGTTGAATAATTTGAAAGGAAAAACGGGGAACTTTTACATCTTCAATTCACTTTTATCAGAATACGGCGTTTTAGGTTTTGACTATGGGTATGCGTTAGCCAATCCAAAAGCATTAACCATTTGGGAAGCGCAGTTTGGTGATTTCAGTAATGGTGCACAAATTATGATTGACCAATACATTTCTTGTGGCGAAGACAAATGGAATACCCAAAACGGTATTGTACTTTTATTGCCGCATGGATATGAAGGACAAGGGGCCGAGCATTCCTCAGGAAGAATGGAGCGCTATCTACAACTTTGTGCGAGACATAATATGTTTGTTGCCGATTGCACCACACCAGCCAACTTTTTTCACTTGTTGAGAAGACAAATGAAAACAACTTTCAGAAAACCGCTAATCGTCTTTACTCCAAAAAGTTTATTGCGTGATCCTAGATGTGTTTCTACACAAGACGAAATTGCAAATGGTCAATTTCAAGAAACTATAGACGATGTTTTCGTTGACAAAAATGAAGTAAAATCGTTAGTTTTCTGTACAGGTAAATTCTATTATGATATTACCGCAGAGCGAGAAAAAAATGGCAGAAAAGATGTTGCCGTAGTGCGAATTGAACAATTGTTTCCTTTACCTGTAGCACAATTAAAAGCAATTATCGACCAATATCCAAACGCTGATGATTATGTTTGGGCACAAGAAGAACCAAAAAACATGGGTGCATATAGCTATATGTTGATGAACTTCAATTTAGTGAAATGGAGATTAGCCTCGCTAAAAGCGTATGCAGCACCAGCCGCGGGTAGTTATACCAGAGCAAAACGCCGTCAAGCCGATGCAATTAGAATGGTTTTTGATAAGGATTTGTTTCAATAATTTTTAGGAGCCAGGAACCTGCTTTTCGCTATATCTTTTTTGTGAAAAACAAAAAAGGATGTCGCTTCAATCAGGGCTAGAAAGTAGTATAAACATAAAATATATAATTCATCATTTAAAATAAATATACAATGATTTTAGAAATGAAAGTCCCATCACCAGGGGAATCGATTAAAGAAGTTGAAATTGCCACTTGGTTAGTTAAAGATGGCGATTATGTAGAAAAAGACCAAGCTATAGCTGAAGTAGATTCAGACAAAGCAACATTAGAATTGCCAGCAGAAGCCAGCGGAATTATCACGCTAAAAGCGGAAGAAGGTGATGCCGTTGCTGTCGGAGCAGTAGTTTGTTTAATTGACACGGGAGCTAGCAAACCTTCTGGATCAGCTCCAGTTGCTGAAGTTAAACCAGTTGTTGTTGAGTCACCAAAAGCGGAAGTAAAACCCGTAGCTGCACCTGCAACCTATGCTGCTCAAACACCTTCTCCAGCCGCTAGAAAAATATTAGACGAAAAAAACATACAACCTTCTGATATTATTGGCACAGGAAAAGACGGTAGAATTACTAAAGACGATGCTGTTAATGCTATTCCTTCTATGGGAACTCCAACAGGAGGTTCTCGAGGTTCTGAACGTACGAAACTCTCTATGTTGCGTCGTAAAGTGGCGGAAAGATTAGTTGCTGCTAAAAATGAAACGGCCATGTTAACTACTTTTAATGAAGTAAACATGACACCGATTAACTTAATTCGTAACGAATACAAAGATGCTTTCAAAGCCAAACATAATGGCGTTGGATTAGGTTATATGTCCTTTTTCACCAAAGCGGTTACAAGAGCATTACAATTGTATCCTGACGTAAATTCAATGATGGATGGTGATTATAAAGTAGCTTACGATTTTGCCGATATTTCAATTGCCGTTTCAGGGCCAAAAGGACTTATGGTGCCTGTAGTTCGCAATGCTGAATTACTTACATTCCGTGGTGTTGAAGCCGAAATCAAACGTCTAGCTATTCGTGCTCGTGATGGTCAAATTACAGTTGATGACATGACAGGAGGAACCTTTACAATCACTAATGGTGGCGTTTTCGGAAGTATGCTTTCTACTCCAATAATCAATCCTCCACAATCTGGAATTCTAGGGATGCACAATATTATTGAGCGCCCAATTGCCGTGAATGGTAAGGTAGAAATTCACCCAATGATGTATGTGGCACTTTCTTATGATCACAGAATTATTGACGGACGGGAGTCTGTTGGTTTCTTGGTTGCCGTAAAAGAGGCGTTAGAAAACCCAATGGAATTATTGATGGACAACAATCCTAAAAAAGCATTGGAATTGTAAAAGTCTCCAACAGTATAGGAAAAAGATAAAGTAATCTTTAAAGTAAAAAAAGCAAAGGCAGTTCAATATGAGCTGCCTTTGCTTTTTTGTTAAAGCTAAATGCTTTGAATTATAGCGCTAAAGCAAATCTTCTTGCCACTTCCGTCCAGTTGATAACACTGAAAAAAGCCTCGATATAATCAGGTCTTCTGTTTTGATAATGCAAATAATAAGCGTGTTCCCAAACATCCATTCCAAGAATTGGAGTTCCACCACAACCTACACCAGGCATTAAAGTATTGTCTTGGTTTGGTGTGCCACAAACTTCTAGTTTGCCTTCTTTTACGCAAAGCCAAGCCCATCCTGAACCAAACTGAGTAGCACCCGCTTTAGCAAATTTAGCTTTAAACTCTTCAAAAGAACCAAAATCCTTTTCAATAGCTGCTAGTAAATTTCCTGTTGGAAGACCACCACCCTCTGGAGACATTACGGTCCAAAACAAATTGTGATTAAAAAAACCACCTCCATTGTTTCTAACCGCTGCATTCGTCAAGTCTAAATTTAGCAAGATATTTTCAATGGTTTTTCCTTCCATATCAGTGCCTGCTACAGCAGCATTCAGGTTAGTAGTATAAGCATTATGATGTTTGGTATGATGGATTTCCATAGTCCGAGCATCAATATGAGGTTCTAATGCGTCATACGCATACGGTAATTGTGGTAATTCAAATGCCATAATTTTATAGTTTAAAAGATTAAAAATATTTGATTCAAAAATAAGCAATAACTTTGGATATAATTATTCTATTTTCTTATATAATTATTGGTTTAATCGATACTTAAAACAGGAACTCAATTATTAGTTTAAAAATTTAATCCACATAGCAGCATTGAAGATTTTCAATAGAAAGCCGCTATACTTAACAGAGCCAAAAATTCATTCAAGGTTTTATTCGTCTAAATAGTGACCCATTGCCAAAAATATAATTACGACAACTTCCTTTTCTTCTACTCTATAAATTATTCGATGCTCCATGCTAATTCTTCTTGACCAATATCCCTGTAAATTATGTTTTAAAGGTTCGGGTTTACCTGTTCCAACATAAGGATGTGCTTCTAGTTCGGTTAAGATTTTAAGAATTTTGTTTATTATGGCTTTGTTTCCTGATTTTTTATGTTTTGCAAAATCAATGGCAGCAGTTGGTTGTAAAATCAAATGATACTTTCCCATAAATCTTTTGCGGTGTTAAATCTTTTGCCTTTTTCTTTTTCGGCACTTAAAATTCTATTAACAAATTCAGGATTGTATGGGCTTTCTTCTTTTGTTTTTGGAGTTTTCTTTTGTTCTAAATCAATAGTAACACCTTTGTTAGAAGCTGCAATTATTTTAGCAAATTCTAGTAACATTTTACCTGCTTTGGTTCGCTCATTGATGGTTATAGTTGTCATATCTATTGATTTAAAGTACAAATATACTAAAAACGAAGTACAAAATGTATTACAATTTAAAATGAAGCGTAGACATTAGATTGTATAAATTGTTTTCATCTATTGCTAAATATTTATTGGTATTAGTAACGGATTGTCAAATAAAAACAACCTTACAAACCTTTTCTTACTCCCGATATTTTCACATTAGATTTCAGTTATGGCTTGTGCGACAATATAGCCGCCTGTCCAAGCATTTTGAAAATTAAATCCCCCTGTTATAGCATCAATATTGAGTATTTCGCCAGCAAAGTAAAGGTTGTTGTGCATTTTACTTTCCATCGTTTTGAAATTAACTTCTTTTAAATCGATACCGCCCGCGGTTACAAATTCGTCTTTAAAAGTACTTTTTCCATTCACTTGAAAAGTTCCTTCGGTGAGTTGCTGCGCTAGATTTAGCAATTGAATTTTAGTTAAATCGGCCCATTTGGCGTCGGCATCAATGCTAGAGGCAAGCACTAAATTTTCCCATAACCGATTGGGTAAAGCATAAGGGGCTTTTTTGGCAACGGTTTTCTTAGCCTGCTCCAATTTGATTTCTTTCAGTTGCGTTATCGTTTCTTCAAGTAATTGATCATTCAGCCAATTGACTTGAAGTGCAAATTGATACTTTTTTTCGGCCAATATGCGTGCGCCCCATGCCGACAGTCTAAGGACGCCTGGTCCACTCATTCCCCAATGGGTAATTAACAAAGGGCCTGAAGCTACGAGGTTGGTGTTTTTAACTTTTACCGTAGCAAAAGCCGAAAGCCCCATCAAATCTTTAATTCGTTTATCGGTGATGTTAAAGGTAAACAAGGAAGGCACTGCAGGCACAATCGAATGGCCAATGGACTCTAAAAGTTCCCATATCTTAGGGTTACTTCCCGTAGTTAGAATTAGTTTTTGGCAAGTAAACGTTTCTTGGTTGGTGTCCACTTTCCAATAGTCGGTTGCTTTGTATAGGCTTTGAACGCTTTGCCCTGTTAGAATATCGATGCCGAGTTGATTTGTTGCGGTCAAAAAACAGTCAATTATAGATTGCGAACTGTCCGAAACAGGAAACATTCTTCCGTCTTCTTCTATTTTTAGTGCTACACCGTGCTTTTCGAACCATTCAATGGTATCGCCAGAACAAAATTGATGAAAAGGCCCACGCAATTCTTTTTCGCCTCGTGGATAAAACTTTACTAAATCGTTTGGAACAAAACAAGCATGGGTTACGTTGCACCGTCCACCACCAGAGATTCGGACTTTGCTTAAAACTTCTTTGCCTCGTTCGAGAATTGCCACTTTGAGCTTTGGATTCCTTTCTACACAATTAATTGCTGTAAAAAATCCCGCTGCCCCGCCGCCTACAATTAGTATGTCGTATTTTGAGTTCATTTGTTTTCAGTAATCTTAGTGTCTTTGTAAAGGGTTTGACTTTGACAAAGTATATGTTTAATATAACTGTCCGCTAAGCGGACTAAATTTATTGTTCTGCCACTGATTAAAAAGATTTACACAGATTTTATTCCTTATAAATCATCCAGTTTTTTACAATTAATCCGAGTTAATTCTTTTAATCTGTGGCTAACTATTTTTGGTCACAAATGGTTTAAAATTAGTATTAGAAATCAGATTATTAAAAATTTAAACCACATAGCACTATTTTTAATTTTCAATAGAAATTCGCTTCGCTTATCATAGCTATGTTAAATGAAATGCCTTTTAATTTTTATAAATAACATAGTCAACAATAATCAATGTGGTTTAAAATTAGTATTAGAAATCAGGTTATTAAAAATTTAAACCACATAGCACTATTTTTAATTTTCAATAGAAAGACACTTCGCTTATCATAGCTATGTTAAATGAAATGCCTTTTAATTTTTATAACTAACAAAGTCTACAAAAATCTATGTGGTTTAAAATTAGTATTAAAACTCAGGTAAAAATCTATCCGGAAAATCCGTAATAATACCATCCACCTGCAACATTTTTACAAAGATAACATCTTCGGGCACATTTACAGTCCAAGTGTAGAGTTTAAAACCGTTTTCCTGAATGGCTTTGGTGTTGGTAGCATCTAACAATTTATAATACGGATTGATGGAATTGGCGTTTATTTGTTTGGCAAATAGTAGGGCAGAGGCAATATCATTTTCGGTTAAAACTCCCACAGGTATGCTCGTATTCAATCGAAATACAGTAGCTAAAGCATCCCATATAAAGCTTGAAATTTGAAATTGAGAATAATTCCAACCCTCGTTATTGACATAGTGTTCCATCAAAGTCACTACTTTTTCGGTGGCGTTTGGGTCTTTGATTTCAACGTTGATTACGCATTGTTGGTTTACCAAAAGAAAAACGTCTTCCAGCCTAGGAATGCCTAATTTTTGCAACGCCAAAGCCGTAAAATGATTGACCAACCCCTTTTGAGTAGTCGTGCGGTCTAGGGTTTCGTCATGAATAACCATAAGCTGCGCGTCGGCACTGCACCACACGTCGAGCTCAATAGCATCAACGCCACAAGCTAGCG
>CAIRNC010000205.1 GCA_903879875.1 uncultured Bacteroidota bacterium | reverse complement strand
ATTGTTGTTTTATAATAAATATTCTAATTTGATATTATTTTCATAAAAAGTAATTTTAATATCGGATATTAACACACGGGAATCAATTGAGATGAATGTCTGTTTTTTATTCCGAATTTATCCAATAAATCAGTAAGGAGATAACAATAGGAAGTTGTAAAAGAATTAATTGAAAGCTAGTCTTTTTCGTTCGTAATGATTTTACAAACTAAATTAAAATCGATAGTTATCCAACTGCTTAGTTTGACAAGACCTAACATTTTTACAGGCGGAGTTAGCCCAAAGTCGCAAATACATATCTTTTTAACTCCTTTTACGTTGTATAAAATGCCATTGTTGTTCAGTGAAATAGGGATGGTGTAATGCTTTGTAACGCCTGTTATAGTAATATTAACGGCTACAGTGCCTGAATTGGAAGGTGCTTTTGTAGAGATAGGAAAGATATCGAGGTTTTCAGTTTGAATTTGAAATGTGGGGTAGGTATCCACTTTCATTAATTTAAAAAAATCATGAATTCCAATGCCATAATCGGCTTTGAAGTCTTTAACAGCAATGTCAATTTGATTTTTGCTGATTTGGATTTTATTTTGAGCAATAGAAGCTTCGATTGAAATGTTGTTTTTTGATAAACTCTCACCTCCTTGAACGAGTCTGAAAGGGAAAACATTGCTTTCACCACTTATAGTGAGTGTGCTATTTTTTTGAATTTGAAAAGAGGCTACTAAAGTTTGTGCTTTAACAACGTGGGATATGTTGAAAAAAAATAGTAAATAATATATAATAAGCCTTTTCATAAGAGGTACGATTACGGTTATTATTTAGTGTTTTTTGAAACTAATTTTCTATAATAAAGGTTTAGGCAAAGTTTATAAAAAAACAAAATCCAGCAAGAACAGGTCTTGCTGGATTTTAAAAAAAACAATAATTTAGAAACTAATTGTTGATTCAAACATTATTCCGCTGAATTTACCATCGTATAAGTCGTTTAAACTTGAGCCTGAATATTGTGAATAATTGTTATAACTTTGAGTGGTGTAAGCAAGTTTGGCTAAAATGTTTTTTGTTAAAAACCAACCTAAACCACCTTCTAATCTAGTTACGTTTACTGCATCTACATCAGCATTTGCTAATTTTCCAGAAACTACATTGTATTTTCCACCAACGTAGAATTGTTCTGTTGTTCCAAATCTGTAAACTACGTCACCTGAATATTGTGTAATAGAACGAGTGTCATCAACACCTTTTTTGTCACCACCTGAAGCAAATTCTAAAGTTCCAAAGAATTCAAGACCTTTAAATTTTACAAATGGATTCACCATAATTCCAGTGTACCAATTTCCAAAACCAGGATTGAATCTGCCTGTTGTTGGGTTGGCAGCCAAATCAGTTGTAGCATTGTTAGTTTGTGCAGCTCCAGCATAAGTGTAAGCTTGGTGAGACATAACATAATAGTAACGGCTACCCGCTCTTTCTGAACTCCAAGGGTTGGCACTCATATTAGCATTGTGATTGTAAGAAGCTGTAATTCTAACTCTTAAATCTTTATTGATTTGTTTATCATAACCTATTTTAGCCAAAATAGTTGGACTAATAGTTGAGTTAGGTTCTGGAGCAGTTACAGTAGCATTAGCAGGAACAAACTCGGTCACATTTTGGTTTAATTTACCATTTGTAAGACCAAACATACTTACAAAACCATCTCTGTTATAATATACTTCTGCTCCCATTTCTGTTTCAAAAGCATCCATAATATTACCTTCAATAAAAGGGTTCATTAACGCATTTCCATTATCTGATCTTCTAAAATGAGCATCACCATAGTTATTCTCCATTTGTCCAATTTTGATGGTAGTGTATTTCATAACTTCAGCGAACAAATCTTTTTGGATGAAATCTAATTTGTCTATTTGTAAATAACCTCCTTTTACCCAAGTTTCGTTATGATGTCTTGCAGAAAGATATAAATCTAAATTTACGCGAACACCATCAGCAAGTTGAGCTCCAAAAGTCATGTTTGCAGTAGGTAAATTAAATTGGTTTTCTAAATCGTTTAATCTGTAGTTGGCTATACTAGCTCCATTAGATGCAGTATAAGTTCCTTGTTGTTGTCCATTAGTGCAATTTAACGATTGAAATTGCATGGAAAATGCGCCCCCTAAATCGATACTGATTCCTTTGAATTCAGCCTTGTCTTTTTTTACATCAAATTGATTAACACCGTCTTTGTTTCGAGGCATTAGGTTTTGCATTTGACCAAAACTAGTTTGTGCTTGGATATTACTTACGAAGCAGAACGCAATCAAAAGTAATGAATTTCTAAAAATTGTTTTCATGATTTTAATGTTTAAATTGATTTTTATTTAATTGATTTATTTATTTTTATTTTGAATATTTTTTAGCCTCTAAATGTGATGTCAAATTTCACATTAACAGCATCTCCCGTTTTCATAGTACCAAAAAAGGCTGTTGGAGGTTTTATTTTAAAAGTTGTCATTTTCAAAGGAACAGCACCTTTTAGTTGATAATCTCCTGATTTGTTAATTTTCACTAATGCTTTAAAGCTTATACTTCTTGTTTCTCCTGCGATAGTAAGATTTCCTGTTAAAGTTATTTCAGCTTCATTTTCTGTAAGTTTCACTGGTGAAGCATCCGTTAATTGAAATGAGATAGTTGGATTTTCTTTGTATTCAAAGGCGTCGTAAGTTTTTCCATCCATAATTTTGTTACCGCTTTTTAGCGAAGCAACAGGTATTTTAATGGTTAAAGCATTTATTTTTTTTGCAGCGTCTAAATTAATTTCACCTGTTATGGTAGTGGCTTTAATTTCCCAGTCGTGTACATTGGAAGTTCCAAAAACATTAATACTTGAACCTTGAGGTATAATATTTTGAGCATTAATAGTGTTTATAAGTAAACATGTTATGCTTAAAATAAGCCATGTTGTTGTTTTTAAGAGGAGTAACTTTTTCATAGTGTTTGATTTGAAATTATTTAATGTTTTTTGCTTTTCTTTATTTGTTTTATGGTTTAATTTTCGCATAAATAATTCCTACTACTATACCTTGTAAGGTTCCATAAGCAAACCAAGACAAAACAATAGGTAATGATACTGACATTGTGCTAAAAATAAGCCACATAGAAGGAAAAACAGCAACAAAGCTATAGGCTAAGCCCACTTCAAAACCGCGAAACCAAAATGAACCATGGAACAGACTTTTGAAACGTTGCCAAAACCAGGCTAAAGCAAAACTCACCAAAAATGGATGGATAAAATAAAGTGTAGTTTTGTAACTTTCCATACTGAAAATCGGATTGTAATATTCGTCAGCAATTTTCGGGAAAAAGAAGATAATAGAATAGATGGCTATCAAATTAAAAATCATTAGAGCTAATCCAGCAACAATACCTTTTACAATTATATTTTTCATAAGTAATAAATTTAAGTTTTTTTTGTGATTAAATTTCTTATACAAATTTGCGACATATGCATTAGCGAAAAAATGACATTTGTCATAAAACAATAATTTTATTATGAAAACTTTAACTACAACGTTTTCTTTGAATAAAAAGAGCAAATTATTTGTAAAAAATTAATTAAAGTTGTCAGCTTGTTTTTTAAGAGAATTAAAAAATTGATTAAATT
>CAIRNC010000204.1 GCA_903879875.1 uncultured Bacteroidota bacterium | reverse complement strand
GTGGAAGAATTAACTAAAATCACCGGACAAAAAGCAGTTTCTACAATTTCAAAGAAAGACGTTGCGTCATTCAAATTGAGAAAAGGAATGCCAATTGGTGCAAAAGTTACCCTTCGTGGAGAAAGAATGTATGAGTTTTTAGATAGACTTGTAACTTCATCTTTACCACGTGTTAGAGATTTTAGTGGTATCAAAGCTACTGGTTTCGACGGAAGAGGTAATTATAACTTGGGTGTTTTAGAACAAATCATTTTCCCTGAAATTGATATTGATAAAGTAAATAAAATTTCTGGAATGGACATTACTTTTGTAACTTCTGCTGCTACGGACAAAGAGGCTAAATCGTTATTGACAGAACTAGGATTACCTTTTAAAAAGAATTAAGACATGGCTAAAGAATCAATGAAAGCCCGTGAGGTGAAAAGAGAAAAAACGGTAGCGAAATATGCTGAGAAAAGAAAAGCTTTGTTAGAAGCTGGAGATTTCGTAGGTTTGCAAAAATTACCGAAAAATGCTTCACCTGTTCGTTTGCACAATCGTTGTAAATTGACTGGAAGACCAAGAGGTTATATGCGTCAATTCGGTATTTCACGTGTTACATTTCGTGAAATGGCTAATAACGGTTTAATACCAGGTGTTAAAAAAGCATCTTGGTAAAATTAAATTAAGAGTATTTATTTGTTAATTTTTTAAGTTAATATATATTATTCGAAATTATTAAAATTTATAAATTGGTTTAAGGTTCAAGGAATAGTTCTATTGAAAACCAAAACCGCAAATTAATAAACATGTATACAGATCCTATTGCAGATTATTTGACGAGAGTTAGAAACGCTGTGGCTGCAAACCACAAAGTTGTTTCAATTCCTGCATCTAATCTAAAAAAAGAAATAACAAAGATCTTATTTGATCAAGGTTATATCTTAAGTTACAAATTTGAAGACAACGCTGTTCAGGGTTCAATCAAAATCGCTTTGAAGTATGATAAAGATACTAAAGAGTCAGTAATTAAAGATATCCAAAGAATTAGTAAACCAGGTTTACGTAAGTATTCAGGTTCTTCAAACATCCCAAGAATCCTTAATGGATTAGGAATTGCAATTGTTTCAACTTCTAAAGGTCTTATGACTGGAAAACAAGCTAAACAATTGAATGTGGGTGGTGAAGTAATTTGTTACGTATACTAATTAAAAGACTTATAAGAGATGTCAAGAATAGGTAAAAATCCCGTTGTAATCCCTGCCGGAGTAACTGTTGAAGTTGCAAATGGTATTATTACTGTTAAAGGAAAAAAAGGTCAGCTTACACAAGAATTTTCAGATGTTACTGTAACAGTTGAAGATAATCAAGTTCAAGTTGATAGATCATCTGATCACAAAGATCATAGAGCAAAACACGGATTATATAGATCTTTAATCAATAACATGATTATAGGTGTAACTGATGGTTTTACTAAAGAATTGGAATTGGTTGGTGTTGGTTATAGAGCTTCAAACCAAGGACAAAAATTAGATTTAGCTCTTGGATTTTCTCACAACATTGTTTTAGAAATAGCTCCAGAAGTTGTTTTGGAAACAATATCAGAAAAAGGGAAAAACCCAATAGTTAAATTAACATCATTTGACAAACAACTTTTAGGTCAGGTAGCTGCGAAAATCAGAGGTTTCCGTAAACCTGAACCATACAAAGGAAAAGGTGTTAAATTCGTAGGAGAAGTTTTAAGAAGAAAAGCAGGTAAATCAGCGTAAAAAATAACATTATGTCATTAACAAAACCTGAAAGAAGACAGAGAATCAGATTCAGAATTAGAAAAACAATTAGTGGTACTGCTACTAATCCAAGACTTTCTGTATTTAGAAGTAACAAAGAAATTTATGCTCAACTTATTGATGACGTAAACGGAGTTACTTTATTAGCTGCTTCTTCAAGAGAAAAAGAAATAGGAAAAGGTACAAACGTTGAAGTTGCTACAGCAGTTGGAAAACTAGTTGCAGAAAAAGCGTTAAAAGCTGGGATAGAAACTGTAACTTTCGATAGAGGAGGTTATTTATATCACGGTCGTATTAAATCATTAGCAGAAGGCGCGAGAGCGGCTGGACTTAAATTCTAATATAGTATGTCTAATAGTAAATACAAGAATGTAGAGCTAGTAAAACCAAGTGGTCTTGAATTAAAAGATCGTTTGGTAAGTGTAAATCGTGTTACCAAAGTTACAAAAGGGGGTAGAGCTTTCGGGTTTTCAGCTATTGTAGTTGTAGGTGATGAAAATGGAGTAGTAGGTCATGGATTAGGAAAATCTAAAGACGTTTCTGAAGCAATTGCGAAAGCAGTAGAAGATGCAAAGAAAAATCTAGTTAAGATTCCTTTAAACGGACAATCTGTTCCTCACGAACAAAAAGGTAAATTTGGTGGAGCACGTGTGTTTTTAATTCCTGCCTCTCATGGTACTGGAGTTATTGCTGGTGGAGCTGTTCGTTCAGTACTTGAGTCAGTTGGTATACATGATGTATTATCAAAATCACAAGGATCATC
>CAIRNC010000203.1 GCA_903879875.1 uncultured Bacteroidota bacterium | reverse complement strand
GAAATTAGAACTGGTGTGCTCATCTCAAAAATGTTCTACGGAAATCAAACTTTACGGAACGTAATCGTGAAAAAATTTGGGCAAACCCTTTCTGAAGCAATGACTGACGTGCTCATGGGAGATCGAACCTATCCAAAAGATTTTAAAAAAACCATCACCAGAAAATTAAAAGAGTGGATTCAAAAATAGTTATTCAAATTATTTAAATCCCTATCGTTTTAGCCATTAATATTTACTCAATTTGGCTTTGTGCATAAAATCTTCGGCTTTCTCGACCATGTTATAACTGCCACAAAAGAAAGGAACCCGTTGGTGCAATTCGGTGGGTAATATTTCCATAATTCTTCCAAATCCATCCGATGCTTTTCCGCCAGCTTGTTCGGTAACAAAAGCCATAGGATTGCATTCATAAAGCAAGCGCAGTTTGCCCTTTGGCGCTTTTGAACTTGTTGGATAAATATAAATACCCCCTTTAATCATATTTCTATGAATATCAGAAACCAAACTTCCGATATAACGTGAGGTATAAGGGCGGTCTTCTTCTTCCAACTGGCAATATTTGATATAATCTTTTACCCCTTGTGGGAAATGCACATAATTGCCTTCGTTGATAGAATATATAGTGCCGTCTTTTGAAAATTTCATGTTCGGATGAGAAAGATAAAAAGTGCCAATAGCGGGATTTAATGTAAAACCGTTAACCCCATGCCCAGTAGTATAAACCAACATGGTAGAGGTGCCATAAATAACATAACCCGCAGCCACTTGATTGATGCCGGGTTGCAAGAAATCTTCAATAGTTACAGGAGTTCCAACAGGAGTAACTCTTCTATAAACTGAAAAAATAGTTCCAACGGACACATTGACATCGATATTCGATGAGCCATCCAAAGGATCCATGAGCACTACATATTTGTTGTTATGACTGCTGTCAGAACCTTCAACGGTAATAAAATCATCGTTTTCTTCAGAAGCAATGCCGCAAACAATTTCTCGATTAATTAAGGTTTGAATAAATACTTCGTTGGCATAAACATCTAATTTTTGTTGGTCTTCGCCTTGAATGTTTTGTTCTCCAGCGGCACCAACGATATCGACCAAGCCCGCTTTGTTTACTTTGTAGTTGACCACTTTAGCAGCCAAGCGAATCGAGTTGATAATTCGAGATAATTCTCCTGATGAATATTGAAAAGCGGTTTGATTTTCAATGATAAATTCTCCTAATGTTTTGTTGCGTTCTTCCATTACGAAATCGTTGTAGTTGTTTTTGCAAATATCGTTTTTAATTTTGAATATTAAAACTTTCTTAGTTTAAAGAAAAGAAAATAATTTCTTGATTGAAAGTGCTGAAAAGAAAGCAAAAGATATTTTATATTTGTCACTCACAAGAAAATTTAAAAAAATGAAATCAAAAACAATATTATTATCGGTGCTACTTGTAGCATTCGGAATTTCAAAATCAACAGCTCAAATTAATTTGGGTGAAAGAGCTTTAGGAGCACTTCAAAGTGGAATGGCTGGTTTAACTTTTTCAGATGCCGATGCAGCTGCTATTTCAAAAGGAGCGGTCCATAAAATGGATTCGACAAATGTGGTTGCAGGACCAAAAGACGCTTACACCATACGATTAAATAAAATCTTCGGAAAACATAAAAACGAAAATGGATTGGTGTTAAACTACAAAGTTTATAAAACCAAAGATGTCAACGCATTTGCTACAGCAGACGGAAGTGTTCGTGTTTTTTCTGGTTTGATGGACATTATGGACGACAATCAATTGTTGGCAGTAATCGGT
>CAIRNC010000202.1 GCA_903879875.1 uncultured Bacteroidota bacterium | reverse complement strand
ATGGAGGCACTTAGCAAATTATTTTTGGTTGGATAACCCGTTTTTGGATCCAAATGATGCGCATATTTGACACCACCTTCAATTACAAAACGCCTGTAATTTCCTGATGTTGCAACTGCTAAATTTTCTAGTTTTACAATCGCTTTCAGCGGATTGACGACTTCTTTGTTATCAATTGGTTTTTCGATTCCAACCGTCCAATTTGTTCCGTCTGGTGTTTTTCCGTTGGCATAAACCTCTCCTCCTATTTCAACAATAAATGAAGTTATCATTTTTGATTTTAGAAATTCGGAAACTACATCTACAGAATAGCCTTGTGCAAAGGCATTAAAATCCAATGCTACTCTTGGGTCTTTTTTTATAATGGTATTGCCTTTTAAGCGAATTAAATCAAAACCAACAAATTGCAACATACTATCAATTTTTGCTTTTTCAATTTTTTGTTTCTTTCCAGGTCCAAAACCCCAAGCATTGACTAATGGATATACGGTTGGATCAAAGGCACCATCGGTGTTTTTCCAAACTTCTTTGGCCTTGTTAAAACAACGAATAAAGTATTTATCAACTTTGACATTTTTCTCGTTTGAATTTATTCTTGAAATTATGGAATTTGGAATATAAGTCGAAACCGATAAATCAAAATCTCTTAGTAAACTGTCAATTTCGGTTTGAAAATCTCTGTTTTTAGCATCAAAATAAGTTATATGATAAGTCGTGCCTTGGGCTTCACCTTCAAATTTAACAGGTTCTTGTTGGGCTAATAAAATATTTGAAAAAAGAAAAAATAGAATAGAGGGCATTAATATTTTCATGAAAACTTCTTTTGAGAATTTTTATAAGGCAAATTTAGATAAAACATTCTCAAAAATAGTTGGCTTATCTTAAGATTTGGTTTAAACAACCTATGATTTACTCGATTATTTAAAAATAAAATTTACGCTTAAGTACAAAATAAAACCGTTTTAGCGTAAAAATATCCAATACTAAATCGTATTTGTATGTTATTTTTTACTAAATTTGTTACTCACGACATTTTTATGCATGTTTTAAAGCGTTGGTTTTCATTATTTTTAAAGTTTATTCCCCATGATTGAAAATAAATACTTGACTGATATTTTTAAAATTTTACCTACACCAAGCCTATTGTTGCAAGCTAATTCGCCTTTTTTTACAATTGTAGAAGCCAATGATATTTTTTTGAAATTATTGAATAAAACAGCCGTTGAATTAAACGGCAAAAGTATTTTTGAATTGCTTTTAGATCAAAGAATTGATACGGATGCCAAGAATATTTTGCTTAATTCCTTAAATACCGTAATACAAGATAAAATTCAAGATACATTAGCTTCTTATCGTTTTGATGTTGATATAAATAGCGGCAATAAAAAAGAAATAAGATATTGGGATATAAAAAACATTCCATTTTTAAATAAAAAACAAGAGTTAAAATATATAATACAATGTTTCTCAGATGTCACTCAACGAAAAGAGACAGAAGATCAATTAAAATTATCTGAAATTACTTTTAGAAATTTATTAAATAACATTTCCGAATTAATATATATTCATGACGAGCATGGCAATTTTATTGAAGTAAATGAAACTGTAGTTAAAACCTTTGGCTATGATCGAAACTTTTTTATAGGAAAATCACCAGAAATTTTTGCCGCACCTGGAAGAAATGATATGGCTACTATTTCAAATGCAATTCAATCCGCTTGGAACGGAATACCTCAAAATTTTGAGTTTTGGGCAATTACAAAAGACGGTAAAGTTTTGCCTAAAGAAATGAATTTAACTTTAGGGAATTATTTTAACAAACCCGTAATAATTGCTGTTGCTCGTGATATTACAGAAAAAATACAAGCAAAACAATCCCTTTTAGCAAGTGAAGAACGTTTTAAAGCGTTGGTAAAATTTTCATCAACAGGGATTATAGTGCATAGAAACAGTTATATACTTTATGCCAATCCAACTGCTTATAAAATGATTGGAGCAAACAACGAACAAGAAGTTATTGGCAAATCTTTTATAAATTATGTGCATCCTGATTTTCGTGATTTAGTAAAAGATAGAATACAAAAAATTCCAGAAGTAGGCACTATCATTCCGAAAATGGAAGAGAAATATATTAGATTCGATGGTTCGGAAATTACAGTTGAAATTCAAGGCATTTCTATTCTTTTTGAAGGTGAATTGGCTATACAAAGCAGTATTATCGATATTACTAAACATAAAAAAGCAGAAGCCGATTTATTGAAAAGTAAAGCACAATTATCTGAAGCACAAAGAGTAACCAAAGTGGGGAGCTGGGAAACCAATTTACAAACCTTTGAAGTAACTTGGTCGGCAGAAACCTATCGTATCTTTGAAATTGATTCAAATGTCTTTGAAGCTTCTCATACCGCTTTCTTAAAATTTGTTCACCCTAATGATAAAGAAAAAGTAGATGATGCATTTATTCAATCTTTTAAAAATAAAGACATTAACAGTATTGAACATCGAATCATTACTGCTAATCAGAATATAAAATATGTGGAAGAACGTTGGCATATTCAATTTGACGATAATCAAAAACCACTTAAAGCTTTTGGAACATGCCAAGACATTTCAGAAAGAAAACTCGCCGAGATTGCTGCTGAAACTAGCGAAACCAAATTTAAAACCTTTATACAAACCTCTCCTGATGGTATTGTTATTTCTGACTTAGAAGGCAACATTCAGTTTGTAAATAATGTTATTTTAGAAATGTTTGGTTTTGAAAGTTCTGAAGATTTTACAAAAAAAAGCGTTTATACTTTTATAGACAGTAGCTCACACGGAAAGACTACTCGACGTATTTCTGAAATGTTAAAAGGCATTTTTCATGGCGCTTCTGAATATCTGATGGTAAAAAAAGATGGAAGTACTTTTTATTGTGATGTCAATGGTAATATTTTAAAAGATTCCAATGCTGTTCCAAATGGAATTATATATGTGTTAAGAGACAGTACTGAAAAGAAAAAAGAGCAACACCATTTGAAACTTTTAGAATCGGTAATTACACATGCTAAAGATGTCATAATAATTACAGAAGCCGAACCTGTTGATGAACCAGGACCTAGAATTTTATATGTAAATGAAGCTTTTACAAAAACTACTGGTTATACAGTCGAAGAGGCAATTGGTAAAACTCCACGCTTTTTGCAAGGTGAGAAATCAGATAAAAATGAATTAAAAAGACTTTCTGAATCCATTAGAAAATGGGAATCGTGCGAAATTTCGACTATCAATTATAAAAAAGATGGTACAGAATATTGGGTTAATTTTTCAATTACCCCTGTAGCAGACGAAAAAGGTTGGTATACACATTGGGTTTCGATTCAAAGAGATATTACGGAACAAAAAAGAGCAGAAGAACAAATTTTAACCTCCAATTTAAAACTAGCAACATTACTTGATGCTATTCCAGACATCATGTTTGAGGTTGATATAGCAGGTAGAATTTATAATTATCATACCCATCAAACCGAATTATTAGCAACAACACCCAAACAATTTTTAGGAAAAACTTTTGCCGAAGTAATTGAGCCAAAAGCCGCAGCTATTTGTGAAATAGCTATTAAAGAAGCATCAGAAAAAGGGCTATCCACAGGAAAACAGTATGCACTACATTTGGCACAAGGCGAACGATGGTTTGAAATATCAGTTTCAAAATTACAATTGACTATTGATAAGATGGAACGGTATATTGTACTGGCTAGAGATATTACTATTCGTAAAAAAGCTGAAAACGAATTAATAAGAAGTAAAAAAATATTGAGAAACGTGTTAGACAATGCTCCTATTGGGATTTGGCTTATGGGAGTTGATGGACGAATGGAATTTGTTAACAAAGTTTTTTGTGATGCTGTTGGCATTACAGAAGAGCAATTTCTTGCTGTGCCGCATTATTCCGAGCTATATCCTGGCGATTTGGCAGAAGCTTGCATGTTATCTGATAAAGCAGCAATAGAACAAGAGGGGGTTCATTTTTCTTATGAAAATTTAACTTTTACTGATGGTAAAATGCATCAACTAGAAATTCATAAAAATAAAGTTTATAACGATAATAACCCTAATCCTAGCATTATAGGATTAATGTTAGACATCACCGAAAGTGAAAAAACAAAAGAAGATTTAAGTAAAACAGCTAACTTTCTATTAGAAATTCAAAAAATTACCGACACAGGAACTTATGAATTGGATATAATCAATAATAGATGGACTAGCTCTGAAATTTTAAACAGCATTTTTGGAATTGATGAAACTTATGACAAAAATTTTGAAAGTTGGTCTGAAATGATACATCCTGATTGTCAAGAAACCATTTCAGATTATTTTATCAACGATGTGCTGGTTAATAAAATTGATTTTAATAAAGAATATCAAATCGTCCGAAAAAGTGACAATAAAGTACTTTGGGTACATGGAATTGGCAAACTCAAATTCAATACATCTGGCGAACCAATTACAATGATTGGAACAATTAGAGACATTACGGAACGAAAAGAGTCCGAAGAAAAGATAAAAATCAGCAATGACCGTTACAATCTAGTAGCAAAAGCCACAAGTGATGCTATTTGGGATTGGAACCTCATTACAGATGAAGTACTACGTGCTGGAGATGGAGTTGAAAAATTATTTGGCTACGAGCCTAATGAAATTTTGAATGATAACCAATTTTGGCAAGAACTTGTACATCCAAATGATTTAGAAAGAGTTAGAGCATCTGTTTTTAAAGCCATTGCTGACCCAAAAGAACATTATTGGGAAGACGAATTTAGTATTTTAAATGCTAATGGCGAATATGTTTACGTTTACGATAAAGGCTATATTCTAAGAGATGAAAACGGAATAGCATTAAGAATGATTGGGGCTACAAAAAACATTGATGTCCGAAAAAGAACTGAAATTGCTCTTCAAGAAAGTGAGATTCGCTACAAAACATTAATCGAATTGTCACCTGAACCTATTATAGTGAATTGCCATGACAAAATTGTGTATGTCAATCCAGCTGCAGTAAAAATGTTTGGTGCCAGTTCAGCCCAAGAAATACTAAACAAGACGAGTGTTGAATTTATAGTTCCTGAATTCAGAGAATTAACATTGGTAGGAGTAATTAATATCCTACGAGGAAAAACTGATCCAGAATTAACAGAAGTACAATTGTACAAACTTGATGGAACTATAATCGATGTAGAAGCTCAAGGTATTGCTATTGAATATTTTAAAGAACCAGCCATTCAAATTTCGATGCGAGACATCACCAAACGAAAACAAGCCGAAATTGAAAAAAATATTGCAGATGAAAAAATAAGAAGACTTTCAACTGCTATTGAACAAGTACCTGTTTCTGTAGTAATAACTGAATTAGATGGTAATATCAATTATGTAAATCCTAAATTTACAGAAATGACAGGATATACTTCAGATGAAGTGATTGGAAAAAATCCTAAATTTTTACAATCGGGCTATACTACTTCTGATGAATACAAAAACATGTGGGAAAAATTGATAAATGGAGATAAATGGAATGGAATTTTTAATAATAAAAAGAAAAATGGGGAGCTTTTTTGGGAGTCTGCTCTTTTTACACCAATAAAAAATGAATCCGGTGAAATTATCAACTTCATGGCGCTCAAAGAAGATATTACCGCAAGAAAATTGGCTGAAGAAAGTGTTTTAAGCATACTTGAAGAAAAAAACACCATCCTAGAAAGTATTGGAGATGCCTTTTTTGCAGTAAACAATAATTGGGAAATCACTTATTGGAATAAACATTCTGAAGTCTTATTAGAAAAAACTAAAGATGAAGTTTTAGGTTGTATTTTATGGGATGTGTTTTCAAATACTATAAGTACTGAAGCATTTAAAAATTATCATAAAGCATTTGAAAACAAACAAGTAATTCATTTTGAAGACTATTATGCGCCACTTAAAAAATGGTATGAAGTGAGTGTTTATCCTTCAGAAAAAGGATTAGCTGTATATTTCAAAGACATTTCTGAACGTATTCAATATACTACAGCTATAGAATTACAGAATAAGAAACTTCACGAAATTGCTTGGATGCAATCTCACATTGCAAGAGCACCATTGTCCCGAATGATGGGTATTGTAGATGTATTGAAAGATTCAGAATTATCTTCAGATGAGTTTAAAGAATGGGTTCAAAAATTTATCACTTCTAGTAATGAACTAGATGATATTATAAAAGAAATCACCAAAAAAATCAGAGCAAATAATGTAATAAATTTAACACTATGGATTTTAATTTAGTAATTGTAGATGATGATGAAATTAATTTGATGCTTCTGAAAAGAATCATTCAAAAAGCTGGCTTTCATGATAATGCACATTTTTTTAATTCAGCTGAAAAGGCCATTATGTGTATAAATGAAATTGAGGCTTCCAAACCAATATTAGTATTTCTAGATATTAATATGCCTGTTATGGACGGATGGGAATTGCTAGATATACTTCATCAAGGAAATATTAAAACGGATATAAATGTCATTATGGTTACTTCATCTATTGATCTTTCAGATAAAATTAAAGCTTTTACTTATCCAAAAGTTATTGATTTTGTTGCCAAACCATTTGATATTGAAGCACTTAAAAAAATCGAAAAGAAATTGCCTTGGCGAAATCATACTTAAATTAATTTAGCGCTATTCGTCTGTTCCTTTTTTTATTGTAATTTTGAAAAAATAAATAGCACATTTTTGAGAACTACATTATCGATAAAAATAGATAATCCAAACGATTTTAAACAAAATTTACTCGCTTGGTCACAACAATTTAGGGAAATCATTTTTTTGGATAATAACAATTATTCCCAACTTTATTCCAATTTTGAATGCGTTTTGGCAGTTGATGCTTTCACATCATTGAAAACTGATTTTCAGAATGCGTTTGAAGACCTAAAACAATACCAACAAACCACCAAAGATTGGCTTTTTGGTTACTTAAGCTATGATTTAAAAAATGATGTTGAAGCTTTAGAATCGAACAATTACGATGGATTACAGTTTGCAGACTTATACTTTTTTCAACCTAAAAAAGTGTTTTTGTTACGTGGAAATACCCTAGAAATGGACTACTTAAAAATGTGTGACGATGAAATGGATGATGATTTAAATGACATCAAAAAATTTGTTACCACAATTGATTTAATTCCAAACGTAATTGAAATAAAACAACGCATTCCTAAAGAAAAATATCTCGAAAAAGTAGCAGTTATGCTCGAACACATCCATAAGGGAGCTATCTATGAAGCTAATTTTTGTATGGAGTTTTTTGCTGAAAATGTGGTGCTAAATCCTATAGAAAAATACAATAAACTCAATGAAATTTCTAAACCGCCATTTGCCACTTTTTTCAAAAACAACAAACAGTTTTTACTTTGCGCTTCTCCAGAGCGGTATTTAAAAAAAGATGGGGAATTGCTAATTTCGCAACCTATAAAAGGAACTTCCAAGCGATTTTCCAATGCAATTGAAGACGAAAAATCCAAAAATGAATTGGCTTCAAATCCAAAAGAACGCGCAGAAAACATTATGATTACCGATTTAGTTCGTAATGATTTATCTAAAACTGCTAAAAAAGGGACGGTCAAAGTAGAAGAACTTTGTTGGGTTTATTCCTTTTTACAAGTACATCAAATGATTTCTACAATTTCATCACAAATTAAAGAAGAGTTCACTGCAATTGATGTACTAAAATCAACTTTCCCAATGGGAAGCATGACGGGAGCACCAAAAATTTCAGCTATGAAAATTATTGAAGAACTTGAAGAAACCAAACGTGGATTATATAGTGGAGCGATAGGCTATTTCACTCCCAATAACGATTTTGATTTTAATGTAATTATTCGAAGTATACTGTACAATCAAGAAAATAAATTTGCTTCTTTTTCTGTTGGAAGTGCCATAACTTCATTATCAATTCCCGAAATGGAATACGAAGAATGCTTGTTGAAAGCAAAAGCAATGTTCGAAATTTTACAATAATTTTTTTTTATCAATGTAATAATTTTAGCTAAATCTTATCATAGAATAACCATTGTCGATGTAATTTCGTGGTATGATTTAAAAAAACTAAATTTGAAAATGCTTACAAAACTTAAAAACCATATTGCTCAAAATTTTCCGTTTTTGGAAGATAAAAAACTGTTGTTAGCAACTAGTGGTGGAATTGATAGCATGGTTATGTTACATTTATTTCAAAAATTGAACTATAAAATTGCAATTGCACATTGTAATTTTCAACTTCGTGGTGCTGAAAGTGATGGCGATCAGAAATTCATTGAACATTACGCATCAGAAAATAAAATTCCGCTTTTTGAAGTTGTTTTTGATACAAAAAAGTTTGCTTTAGACCAGAAATTGTCAACGCAAATTGCAGCTCGGGAGTTGCGTTACAACTGGTTTTATGTACTATTGGCTACTGAAAATTACGATTATATTTTAACAGCACATCATGCAGATGATACTTTAGAAACATTTCTAATTAATTTCACTCGAGGTACAGGTTTAGATGGATTAACTGGAATTCCTACAATTAACGAAAATACAATTCGTCCCTTATTGCCTTTTTCTCGTCTAGATATTGAAAATTATGCTAATGAAAATCAAATTAAATGGCGTGAAGACAGTAGTAATGCATCAGACAATTATTTGAGAAACAAGATAAGACATCACTTGGTTCCTGTATTTAAAGAGTTAAATCCAAATTTTTTAAATTCATTTCAAGAAACCAGTAAACATTTATTTCAAGCAAAGTCACTTGTAGATGATGCACTATATTTAGTTTATCCAAAAGTAGTTTCAGATGCTGAAAATCAAAAAAAAATAAACCTAAACGAATTACTGAAATTACCCAATTATAAAGCCTATTTGTACCAATGGCTAAACCCTTTTGGATTTACCGCCTGGGAAGATATATATGATTTAGTGGAAAGTCAATCAGGAAAACAAATTTTTTCTGATAAATTTAGACTTATTAAAGATAGAGATTACTTGCTGATTAGCCCTAAAAAAGTTGCGACAGAAAATGAGATTTTTTTCATTGATAAAAACCAAAAAGAAGTTAATTTTCCCATAAAATTGAGCTTTTGTAATGTAAGTGACATTTCCGATATCATAAATTCTGTTATATTTGTTGATGAATACAAATTACAATTTCCATTAACTATCAGAAAATGGAAAACAGGAGATGTTTTTCAACCAATGGGAATGAATGGTCAATCAAAGAAAGTTAGTAAATTCTTCAAAGATGAAAAACTATCCTT
>CAIRNC010000201.1 GCA_903879875.1 uncultured Bacteroidota bacterium | reverse complement strand
TTTTTAGCTTGATTTACTATTTTTTGACCAATTTCTGTGAGCTGAATTGGTTTTTTGGTTCGATCAAATATTACTATTTTGAGTTCTTCCTCAATTTTTTGAATTTGCATGCTTAAAGTGGGTTGAGTAACAAAGCATTTTTCTGCAGCAAGTGTAAAGTTTTTATGCTCAGCCACAGCGAGAACATATTGTAATTGTGTAATTGTCATTTGGATAGTATTTTGTGATGCAAATATAAAAACTATAAGTTTAATTTATACTGTTGTGGGGTTGAATTTAAAATATAATCAAAATGGAGTTTATAATATTTATTGGATTATTAAAAGGAATTAAGAATGACTAGTAATTTTAGATGCAGTCACATTTAAAAAATTTATACATTTGTGTCTAATTGCAATAAATACATAACATCATGAAAAATTACAGCCTTTTAATTTTGTTTCTTATTTGTTCACTTCCATTATGGGCGCAACAACCTGTTCATAATTTTGAAGATCTTATGACCGCATTAAAAGCAGGAAAATCTGTTAAAGCAGTTATTTATTATGAAAAATGCAAATTAATTTCTGATGGTGTAGAAGAAGCAACATCGCCCAATGCCATTGGAGGAATGAAATTAGATACCTATGAATATTTTGACACTAGTGTGTTTAAAAACAAAGTACCTTCTTTTGTTACGAGTTCACAAACTGTTTTAATATATCAATCCTATTACGGTTATGTATACAATTACGTAAAAATTAAAATCCGAATTGATAATTCCGTTGAAATTTCGGCTAGATACTTAAAACCGCGAAAGTTTTCATCCAAATTTAAAGTTGTTATGGACGAAACCTTTAAAGGAAAATTAAATGACGGAACTAATGATGGTGCAGTAACTTTATTTATCGAAAATTAATTCCAATAATCCTAGAATGCTTTATATGCTATAAGAATATATATTTTTAATGTTTTCAACATCTTGATAAAGAAAACATCATCAGAATCTGTATTTTTTTTAATTAAAGCAAAAAATTAAACAAGTTCAATAACTAAATTATTACTATTTTTACAAAAAGATTAATATATCTTGCCGTTGAATTTACTTTATTTCCTATTCTTTTTTATAACGGGAAATCTATGAATAAATGAATCGTATGAGTGTAAAAAAATATGAAGGGCTTTTTTACAACAATCAAAAATTTTCAATAGTTGAAGATGTTTTGGCAGTTGAAGTTGCTTTACAGATTGCTGTCAATGGGTTTCCATTCTCGGTAACCATGCAAACGCCAGGTAACGAAAAGCAATTGGCATTGGGATTATTATTTACCGAAAAAATAATTCAAACCACAATTGAAAATATTGAAATTGATAGTATTGGAAAAAATGAAGAGGGATATGTTAATGCTGTAAATGTTAAAATTGCACCACACCTTGTTTTAAAAGACTTTGCAGGCAATCGAAATGTCATTTCTTCTTCTTCATGTGGCGTTTGTGGCAAAACAGCTTTGGATGATTTTCAAGAAATGAAAACTACCAATAAAGCCATTCTCGATGCAGCCGTAATTGAAAAAATGTTTTATCTCGTTGACGAGAATCAAAAAATGTTCCAGCAATCTGGCGGAACACATGCCGCTGGTGCATTTACAATTGACGGCGAAATGCTTTGTATTCATGAAGATATTGGCAGACACAATGCAGTTGACAAAGTTATTGGTTCTCTAATTCAAAATAATATTCTGCACGAGGTTAAGTGTTTAACAGTTAGTGGTCGCATATCCTATGAAATTGTAAATAAAGCAAATGAAGCGGGTATTCCTTTTTTAGCATCCGTTTCGGCGCCATCCACTATGGCTGTTGATATGGCAAAGAAATCAGGAATTACATTAATGGCTTTTTGTAGAAAAAATAAATTAACTATTTACTCCAATTCTGATCAAGTTCAAACTTTGATTCAGGCTAATGTATAAAAGAGATGTCAAAAAATTTAAGTGAATTATCAGGTCGCAAAGGACTAACGAAAAACCTTTTTGAAGAATATGGTAATTTGGCAAAAGCCACAGGAACACCAGATGCTGAGGCACTCGAAAAGTTGCGAAATGAGTTCTTAGTTGGAAAATCGACTGCTTACGGAACGGTTTCTTTTTATGATTTTCTTAAACTAGAAAACAAGGGCAAGAAAGTATATGTCTGCAACGGAAGTGCTTGCATGACTGCTGGTACGCAAAAAAATGTTTACGAAAAGCTAAGTCCTCATTATAAAAAAGAAGAAATTGGCGAAATGTGTTGCTTGGGAAGATGCCATGAAAATAATGCCTTTCATACCAATGAAAAAAATTATTCAGGCATTGATATTGATTCAATTGTACAAATAAAATCAGAAAATACTACTTCAAAAGAAACCTATATTGTAGCCTCTTTAGGAACACCCATTCTTACAAAAGAATACGGTGAGATTGTTGAATTTTATAAAATTTTCAACGATAGCTTGAAAAAATCACCTAAAATACTTTTAGCAGAATTGCATGATTCGGGTTTACGAGGTCGCGGTGGCGCTGGATTTTCAATGGCTTTTAAATTGGAATCTTGTAAAAATGCAGTTGATGATACCAAATTTATTGTTTGCAATGCCGATGAAGGCGATCCAGGTGCTTATTCCGATCGTTATATTATGGAAAATCGTCCGCACAATTTACTGATGGGGATGATGATTGCAGGATATATTACTGGAGCACAACAGGGTGTTGTTTATATTCGTGGGGAATATCCTGAATCAGTTACTGTTGTAAATGATGCCATAACTGAATTAAGAAGACATCATTTATTAGGTGAAAATATCCAAAATTCTGGTTTTTCATTTGAATTCAAAGTTATTAAAGCCCAAGGAGCTTACATCTGTGGAGAAGAAACTGCCTTACTTTCTTCTATTGAAGGGCAACGTCCAGAGGTAAGAGTGCGTCCACCATATCCAACCCAACAAGGATTATTTAATAAACCAACCGTGGTGAATAATGTAGAAACATTAGCCAATCTTCCTTTTATTATGAAAAACGGAGGAAAAGCCTACTCGGCTATTGGTACACCAAAATCAACGGGAACCAAACTGATTTCTCTCGATGGCTATTTTAACCACCCTGGAATTTATGAAGTTGATATGGGAACATCTTTGAACAAAGTAATTTACGATTTAGGTGGTGGTTTCAGAAAACCCGTAAAAGCCATGCATATTGGAGGGCCTTTAGGAGGATTAGTGCCCGTTTCCAAAATTGAAAGCCTTTTCATTGACTATGATTCTTTTGCTAAAGAAGGATTTTTGTTAGGTCATGCTTCAATCATTTGCCTTCCTAAAGACTATCCACTAATTGATTATATAGAGCATTTATTTCAATTTACAGCACACGAAAGTTGCGGCAAATGTTTCCCATGCCGACTTGGTTCTACTCGTGGTTACGAAATGATTGCCAAAGCAAAAAATGAAAACTATAAAATAAACAAAGTTTTACTAAACGACCTTTTAGAAACATTAGAAACAGGCTCACTTTGTGCCCTTGGCGGTGGATTGCCTTTGCCAATAAAAAATGCACTTCGTTATTTTGAAGCGGAATTAGAAGTGTATTTTGAGAAAAAGTAGGACTAGATTAAAAGGTATATAAAATGTTTTTAAAAATAATATACTTTCCCACTCATTGAATACACAGTTTTGGTAATCTATTAAATAAAAGGATAACTAAATACAAAAAAGCCTCACAATCAATTGATTATAAGGCTTTTTGTGAACGCAGAAGGATTCGAACCTTCGACCGCCTGCTTAGAAGGCAGGTGCTCTATCCAGCTGAGCTATGCGTCCATTTCTCATGAAAATAATATGTCGGGGTGGCAGGATTCGAACCTGCGGCCTCCTGCTCCCAAAGCAGGCGCGATAACCGAGCTACGCTACACCCCGAAGTCAATAATGAAAGAGTTAAAGTATTTTTTCAATGACTATACCTCTTCAAAGAACTTTTCACATTAAAATCAAAATGTAGCAACATTTCGATTTATTCTTAAATAAACCAACAGTTAGTCGGCTCAAATTGTGAGGTGCAAAAGTAATCAAATTGTATATATAATACAAGTGTTTTAAAAAAAAGTGTACTAAAAAATAGGAGTCATTTATTAACCTTCACTTTGTCAGCAGATTAAATTAATTTTTCTTTAAAAATTATTAGAAAAGTGCAATTGTAAAACTTATGGATTTTAAAAAGGAAATCTGTATTGATTTATTGTGGTTATACAAATTCAATTGGTTAAAATTTAAAGAATAAAAAGTTCAATTTTGTATTGATGGCTATGATTTAAACTCCAATTATATTTTACTTATTTCAATTCCAATGGATTAAAAAAATTATTAAAATAAAGTTGGATTTTAATTGTCATACATAAAAACTGTTTCTATATTTGCAACCGTTTAGAACAAAAAATGTTTTGTTCCTATATGAATAAAGGGGAGATACTCAAGCGGCCAACGAGGGCAGACTGTAAATCTGCTGTGTGAACTTCGCAGGTTCGAATCCTGCTCTCCCCACTTTTTTTTAAGACTATTTACTTGAATAGTTCTTACTTTATTCGAAAAATTTATTTCACATTAAATTTACAATTAACTTTATAAGTAATTGCTAAAATTCCAATCAAATTAAATTAATAATAATAATATTAGAAATTAATTTCCTGATTTTCTAATAATTCATTGTTTTTCGTCGGATTACAAAAAATTGCAAGCGAATATAATCATACACTAGCGCAATTAATAAGAAGAAAGCAGCGATAAAAAGGGTTTTTAATTCTAGCTTTTTGTAGATAAATCCTCCAGCAACGCAACCTATAAAGAAGAATGAAATTATAGAAAGCCTAAGGAAAATGCTCGTTCTCAATTGTTTTATTTCTTCAGGCTTTTTATAAAAAAATAATTGTGACAACTCAATTCCTAAGTCGGTAAAAAGTCCAGTTAAATGTGTCGTTCTAACCGTTGATTTTGAAATTTGAGTTACTAATGAGTTTTGAATTCCCATTGCAAAAAGCATCGCAAAAGCAATAGATTTTCCAGCTAAAATAGAAAGATCACATTTAGAGCCAAAAATACCAACACCAACTAAGATTATAATTTCAATTCCAATTGGGATTACATGGGATAATTCGGGTTTCTTTTTGGAAATTAATTCAGATAAAAAATTAGAAGTAAAGGCACCAAACAAAAAGAATAATGTAAAAACAAAAAAGGTGATTGCCGCTTGATAATCCTGCTTGATAACTTCTTCAGCAAAATAGGCGAAATGACCTGTAACATTGGTTGTCAGTGTTTTTACTGCAAAAACGCCAGTTACATTTACAATTCCTGCAACTAACGAAAGTAAAGTTGCCAAACGTAAATTGTGAATAAAATTTCTTTTTTCTCCTTTATGTCGAAACATAGTTGTAGGTTTAATTTTGAATAAAATGAACTAATTTTTCAACAACATTTTGATCACCCAAAATACGTCGATGTCCTAATCCTTTTGTAATCATTAATTGTCCGTTTTTTAGGTGTTTATGAATATGGATAGCGCATTTAATAGGTACTTCTTCGTCATCATTGTCATGAATAATTAAAACCGGAATCTCAATTTCTTTTGCAGAGATATAAGCAGAAAGGGAATCCATTTTTTCGCCATATTTTTTCTCAAAATGAAGTTGAAGTTTGTCGCCCATTTCAGGTTTTAGTTCTAATTTTGAGATAAAATGATCCACAATATCTTTTACAACATCTGCACTACCAATGGTTATCAAATGGTTTATTTTCAATCCTTGACGGACTGCATTTAAAAGCGACATGCCTCCTAACGAATGACCTACAGCAGCTTCAAACGGTCCAAATTGCTTTTCTAATTCCAGAATTGTAGCAATAAACTCAAGCATTATGGTTGTTTTTCCAGGCGATTTTCCGTGTCCAGGAGCATCGAAACTAACTGTTGAAAAACCATTTGCAATCAATTCATCGGCTATTCTAACCATTTGAGTACCGCGACCTGACCAACCGTGAACTAAAAGTATTTTTTTCTTGCTTTCGCCATATTGATAAACCATAATTTCTTTTTTTATAGAAGGTATCAATACCAATTGTTGTTCACTTTGGGCATCCATTTCCAATTCTCGTTTAGGAATTTTATGTTTTATGGGTGTTGTGAATAATTTTGCAGCAAATAGTACTGTCAAATTTGTTGAAATTACCGATAAAAATTGAGCCGTAATCAAAATTAACTTCGGAATTTTCAATGTTGAAGCGGATTTTTTGATTTTTTTTGACATTTTAATAAATATTTGTGCAAGATAGGAATTACTATTATTTTTACTAAATTTAGGACTCATAAAATTAACATAAAATGCAACATCAAACTCGAATAATTATTGAAAATGTATCGCCTCAATTAGATGGAGGCGCTTATCCTATTAAAAGAATTTGTAATCAAAAAGTTAATGTAACGGCTGATGTTTTTTCAGATGGACACGATATTTTAGAATGTTGTGTGAAGTTCAAGCACGAAAAGGATAAAAAATGGCAAGAAGTCAGAATGATTCCTGCCGAAAATGATAGTTGGAATGCCGAATTCACTGTTGAAAAACAAGGTTTTTATACTTATTTTGTAGAAGGTTGGGTCGATTATGCTTTGAATTGGCAACATGGTACGGAACGAAAAATTCATGACAATCAGCACGTGAAGTCGGAATTATTGGAAGGTGCCGAATATGTAAAAGCCGTTCAAAAGTTAGCCAATGCTTCCGAAAAAGAATATTTAAAGAAATTAGAAAACTATTTCAAATCGCCAGCCGATTATAATCTTGCCATACAAGAAGCCACTTCACAAGAATTGACTCAAATTTTCAAGAAATATCCAATCCGTTTTCTCGAAAATAAATCCATCGAATTACAAGTTTATGTCGATAGAAAAAAAGCTTTGTACAGTACTTGGTATGAATTTTTCCCTCGTTCCGCATCTTCAGAAGCTGGAAAACACGGTACTTTTAAAGATTGTGAACAACTTTTGCCTCGTGTTGCCGAAATGGGTTTTGATACTTTATATTTTCCACCCATTCATCCAATCGGAGAAGTGAA
>CAIRNC010000200.1 GCA_903879875.1 uncultured Bacteroidota bacterium | reverse complement strand
ATTATTTATTTATTTGTATAACTAACATTTTATATGATGAATAAATTCTATCTCCTTTTGCTTTTAACAACCATTTCTTCATTTTCTCAAAAAAAACTACCAGATTTAAGTCTGAATACATTAGAAGGGAAAACCGTATCACTGAATGCTGATTTTTCAGAAAAAGATAAAATTTATATTTTTTCGTTTTGGGCCACTTGGTGTGCACCTTGCATTAATGAACTAGATGAAATGAATGACTTACAAGCTGATTGGAAGAAAGTTGTTAATTTTGAAATCATTGCAGTAGCAACAGACGATTCAAAAACCCAAAAACGAGTTAAACCACTTGTTAACGGAAAGGGTTGGACATATAAAGTGTTGCTTGATACTAATCAGGATTTTAAACGAAGCTTGTCTATTGCTAACATTCCTTATATAGTTGTGGTCAAAAATAATAAAATTGTTCACATTCAAAACGGCTATGTGCCTGGAAGCGAAGCAGATTTATTTGAAATACTGAAAGCACTGTAAAACATGAAAAAAACTATTTTTATAAGCCTCATTATTTTAATTGGTTTTTCATCTATTGCACAACAAAAGGCAACTGTTTTTGGAGGCTTTGAATCAAACGCGCAATGGTATTTGAATGACAAAAACCTGAAAGATGAATTCAACAACCCTACTGTGCAACCCGAAAACCCTTTACGCTCCAACAGCTATCTTTTTGTAAACTATAAATATCTAAATTGGACTGCTGGTATTCAAGCAGAAGCCTATCAGGCTGATGCATTATTGAACCTTAACCCAAAATATGTCGGCACTCATGTTGCCACCTATTTTATTCAATTTAAAAATAAAAAAATAGACTTTACATTAGGCTATTTCTACGAACAATTTGGATGCGGATTACTTTTTAGATCATGGGAAGATCGTGCCTTAGGGCTTAACAATGCGCTTAGAGGCGCCCGATTTATTTATAAACCTACAACATATCTAACTGTTAAATCAATTTTCGGACAACAACGATCTGGATTTGATGTTGCCAATAGCAAAATATATGGTTTAGACTCTGAACTGTCGCTCTCGGATATGTTGAAATTTGAAACAACTGATTTGTCAATAGGGCTTACTTATATTGGTCGAGACGAAAAAATGGACATTGAAAATCAAAATTTCAATAACCTGACAAATGGTTTTGGAGGAAGAATAAATTACAACAACCAATCTTTTTATCTTTCTACAGAATATGATTACAAATCCAAAGATGCCGTTGTTCAAATTGAAAACCAAATCGACAACCGTTTTATTAAACCTGGAAATGCGCTTTTAATAAACACTGGCTATTCTAAAAAAGGATTTGGTGTAGACGCCACTTTTAGACGCATCGAAAACATGAGTTTCTTTTCTGAACGAAGTGCCAAAGGAAACAAATACAACGACCGAATCATGAACTTTATTCCGAGTCTAACCAAACAGCACCATTATAATTTAGCCAATATATATGCCTATCAAGCCCAACCCAATGTCTATTTAGTTGATAAAGATATTGTAAAAGCAGGCGAAATTGGCGGACAAATTGACGTATTCTACGAAGTAAAGAAAGGAACGCTATTAGGAGGCAAAAACGGCTTGAAGATTGCAGGAAATGTTTCCTCTTGGAATGCACTTAGTGGCACGTTTTACATCAATACCCCTCAGGATTATAACACCGATTATTTTGGTTTTGGCAAACGCTATTTTACAGATTGTAATACCGAGATTACAAAAAAATGGAATTCAAAATGGCAAACAGTTTTTAGTTACATCAACCAATTTTATGACAAAAAGCTAGTAGAGGGTGAGGCAGGAATTATTAAAAGTAATATTTTAGCTGCCGAAGCTACTTATAAATTCAGTGTCAAAAAATCGATAAGAGTGGTTGGAGAACATCTTTGGGCGGATTATGATAAAAAAAAATTGGGTTGGAGGCACTACAGAATTTAACCTGAATTCTAAATTATCATTTTATGTTTCGGACTTATATAATTATGGTAACGACAATAGCTACCAACAAAATCATTACTATAACCTTGGCGGATCATTCCGAAAAAATGCTACTAGAATTGCTTTAAATTACGGTCGCCAAAGAGGTGGTTTGGTTTGTGTTGGAGGAATTTGCAGACAAGTGCCTGAGAGTTCGGGAATTTCAATTGCATTAAGTACCGCTTTCTAAAAAATTCAGTTTTTTAATCACACATATTAGTAAATATATTCCAAAAAAAATGCTGAAACTTACAATTAAGTTTCAGCATTTTTTTTGGAATATATTAAAGTCTATTTTTTCATAAACTTCTGTGTTAACTTTTCGCCGTCAACAGTTGTAAAACTCATGATGTAAATGCCATTACTTAATTTTGAAACATCCACAGCTTGATTTCCTTTTGCTAATGAATAGGAGCTAATTTTCTTTCCATTCAAATCTAAGATCTCCAAAGTAACACTTTTTTGACTACTAAACTGCAATGTAGAAGATACATTTGTCGCATCCACTCTAATAGAACTATTTGTTAGTAAATCCATATTTGGAGTACTCAAATTTGGATTGTATCTGTAAGTAAAAGTTACAGAATTTCCTATTTCTACATCCGAATCATCCACTTGATAAAACTTAAATACATAATCCACATTTACACCTTGAACAATTCCTAAATTTGAATTGAAAAAATGATCAAAGTTTCCATTTTGCCCATTTGCAGGTACTAATAATGAAAGTGTAGCTGACGGATAAGAATTACCAACAACTAAATTAGCAACACAAATTGGGTCAATACAAAACTGAACATTCGTTCCAGTAGTATTAGCCATGCTAACACATTTTGCTTTTACATTTATGCCGTTACTAGAAGAATTATATACTTTAATTCCCAAATAACCATCGGTTTCATTAGCGATATTGTAATTTAGAATATCGTTATCATTGATAGGTGTACCATCCAGTTTAGATAGCGTCATTTGCGAAAAAGAAACTATCGAAAACAAACTGAAAAGTAAAACAAAACCTTTTTTCATATTGTATTATTTTAAAATTATTTTCTTAGAAAAACTTCCTGATTCCCCATTAATTTTAGCAAAGTAAACTCCTTTTTGTAAGTTTGACAAATCAACATTTGTTTCTTTAGTTACATTTTGAGCTGTAAAAACGGTTTTTCCTAACACATCAACAATAGCAATACTTACTGCGTTAGGAGTATCAAAATGCACAATTCCTGTTGATGGGTTTGGATAGATACTAATATCGCTTTTTGTAAATTGATTGGTGCTTAACTGAGTGTTTAATGGTGCTATATGTGCATTTACTATTTGTCCAGTAACATTATCCAAAACTAAAACTACTAACTCCGTATTGTTTTCATCTTGAGTTGTTGGTAAGGTATAACTCATATTGTACGAGTATGGTGTGTTGTAAACAACGGTTGTAGGAACCGAACCTTGAAAACCATCAAAACCTCCTACTAAAGCTCTTCCGACGTGATTATAAACCATAGAAGCTGCAGGTATTGGGTTTCCTAAGTACCTCCAGTTAGTACCTTCCCAATCAATAATATCTATACCTTGGGAAGAATAATAATTAACTTGATTGTATCCAGATGAAGTTCCTGTAACTCCATTTTCTACAATTACAGCAGCCATATTATAGTTTGCGTTGTTTAAATCAAGTGCAAAATTAGCAACGGCATCAAATGAGATTGTACGTGTAGCTGGATTCCATAATTGGTTTTGAACTGCTACTTTGGCAACAGGTACTTTATTTATTTCAACTGAGTATGCCGCTTGAATGGCACTTAATCCAGCGTCAACATCTGCAGGAACTCTATTCATAATGCCACTAGGGTAACCAGAGATAAAAGAAGCTACAGCAGTGTCATATTCAGCTACAACCATAGGGTCGCCGTTATGTACAGCAATTCCAATAAAACTTTCATCTTGGTGGTTGTGCAACATATCTTTTAAGCCTACATGACCTCTAACACACCAGCCACACCATGTTCCTGTTCCCTCTTCATAAACTGTAGTTTTTGGGAAAATTTCATTTACTACATATAATGATTTAATGATTTGATCATTATCTAAATTACTATCTACACCTCCATTATTTATGTTTGAAACCCACACTTTAATACTGTATTGACCTGGAGTTGCTGTCCATTGATCTTGATGTGTGAAAGGATAAGATTGATTATTTGCAATACTTAAACCCGATAGGTTTTGAGTATAAATAGTCCCAGAACCAATTTGCCAATTAACATCAATCGATGTAATTGTTGTTCCGCCATTATTTTTAAAAATACCGCTAATAGGATATGTTCCTGCAGTTGAAAATGTCGGAACATCAATACTAACTAATTTGGCATCAAGAGCGGGAACTTGTTCTACGCTTATTTCATCAACAAAAATATTATTCCCGTAAGCCGATGTACCAGAAAATATAATGTATTTTGCTCCAGTTGTAGCCACTGGCAAATTAAAAGCATATTCATACCAGCCTTCTGTTGCTTCAGTTGGAGCTAATGAAAGGGAGCGATTTATTGTACCTAGTAATGTTGCGCCTGTAAGTGAAGCTGCAGCATTAACATACACTTTTACGTTATCAGCATCGGTAGAATAACCATTATCTCTGTACATATTAAATCGTACACGATAATCCGCCCCTGCAAAGTTTACTACTGGAGAAGTCAATCTTCCTGTTCCATTTGCTGGAATATTATAAGAGTTAAATCGAACCATACCTGCTCCTGCAAAAGGGTTACATGTCGGAGTGGTACCTACTGTTTTTCTGGCCCAAGCCGAAATAGTTACCGCTGGAGTTGCATCATTGGCAACTGTAGTAGAAGTCCAGCCTAAAGCTGTGTCAAAGTTGTTAGCTAATAAAACTTGTGCTTTCCCGTTAAAAGAAATAGCAAAAAGAGCTAATAATAATGTAATTTTTCTCATGTGTTTAAGTGGTTTGTTAAAGGAATTTTTACAAAAATAACTTTTTTTATTAAAACAAATTGATTTTTTAAAAATTTATTTGATTAAAGGCCAACTGATTGAGAAAGTGTTTAATCATTGATCAAATCTCTAAAAAAAAAAACGAATTTATAAAAACGCTTATAAATCCTAGAATTTTTATTAATATTACAGAAATATTTACAAGTTTCAAACATACAATCATCCCATAAGCTCCATCATTTCCAAAGCCTTTCTAATGCTTTTCACATTTTCGAAAGTCAATAAAAGTCGCAAACCATTGGGTGTTTGTTTTTCTTTCATTTTGCAAATATTCTGGTTCTTTTGAACGAATTGCAAAACTTGATGAAAATAGGGCGAAGTATAAAATTCAGATTGTTGGTCAGAAACAAAATAGCAAATCATTTTACCTTGTTTCATCACCAGTTTTTCTACACCAAATTTTGTAGCAATCCATTTTATTTTAATGCTACTCAACAAGGAAACAGCTTGTTTGGGCAACGGTCCAAATCGGTCAATCAATTTTTGCTCATAAGCCAAAAGAGTGGCTTCGTCTTTAATTACACTCAATTCATTATATAAATTCAATCGCTCCGAAATGTTGTTAATGTATTCGTCTGGAAATAATAATTCAAAATCAGTGTCAATATTAATATCTTTTACAAATACTTTCTCGGTTTTTTCTTCGTCTTTATAAAGCTCTTTGAACTCATTTTCTTTTAATTCTTCAATGGCTTCATTCATTATTTTTTGATAGGTATCAAAACCAATTTCGTTGATAAAACCGCTTTGTTCGCCTCCCAACAAATCCCCTGCGCCACGAATTTCTAAATCTTTCATGGCAATGTTAAAACCACTTCCCAATTCCGAAAATTGTTCTAAAGCCGAAATACGTTTTCGAGCATCATCGGTCATGGCGTGATAAGGGGGACAAATGAAATAACAAAATGCTTTTTTGTTGCTACGTCCTACTCTACCGCGCATTTGATGCAAATCGGACAATCCAAAATTATTCGCATTGTTGATGAAAATCGTATTCGCATTCGGCACATCCAAACCACTTTCTATAATCGTTGTAGCTACCAAAACATCAAATTCACCGTTCATAAACGCCAACATGAGTTCTTCGAGTTTTTTGCCATCCATTTGACCGTGACCAATACCTACTTTAGCATTTGGCACCAAACGTTGAATCATTCCCGCTACTTCTTTAATATTCTCGATGCGATTATTGATAAAGAAAACTTGTCCGTTTCGTTGTATTTCATACGAAATGGCGTCGCGAATCAACTCTTCCGAAAATCCTACCACATTAGTTTCTATCGGATATCGATTGGGTGGAGGCGTTGTAATAACCGATAAATCTCTTGCTGCCATCAACGAAAACTGCAAGGTTCTCGGAATGGGAGTTGCTGTCAAAGTAAGCGTATCCACATTGGCAGTAATGGTTTTCAATTTGTCTTTTACATTAACACCAAACTTTTGCTCTTCGTCCACAATCAGCAATCCTAAATCTTTAAAAACCACATTTTTGTTCACCAATTGATGCGTTCCAATAACGATGTCGAGTTTACCATCAGCCAAATCTTTTAATGTTTCAGCTTTTTGTTTGGCAGTTCTAAAACGATTTAAGTAACCAATAGTTACGGGCATATCTTTTAACCTTTCGGAAAAAGTACGATAATGTTGATAGGCTAAAATAGTAGTTGGCACTAAAATAGCTACTTGCTTCGAGTTGTCCACAGCTTTAAAAGCGGCTCGAATGGCAACTTCTGTTTTTCCAAAACCAACATCGCCACACACCAATCGATCCATCGGACGATCACTTTCCATATCCGCTTTTACCTCAGCAGTCGATTTGGTTTGATCGGGTGTGTCTTCATAAATAAAAGAACTTTCTAACTCCAATTGCAAATAACTGTCAGGTGCAAAAGCAAATCCTTTGTCCAATCGGCGTTTGGCATACAATTGTATCAAATTGAAAGCAATATGTTTGACTCGTGCTTTTGTTTTTTGTTTTAAAATTTTCCAAGCATTGGAACCTAACTTATAAATCTTAGGTGGCGTTCCATCTTTTCCGTTGAATTTGGATATTTTATATAAGGAGTGAATGCTCACGTAAACAATATCATTATCAGCATAAACCAACTTAATAGCTTCTTGCGTTTTCCCTTCAACCTGAATTTTTTGTAAGCCACCAAATTTTCCAATTCCGTGGTCTATATGGGTTACATAATCACCAACCGATAAGGTCGTAAGCTCTTTTAAAGTGATCGTTTGCTTTTTAGAATAACCATTCTTTATGCTAAATTTATGATAGCGTTCAAAAATTTGATGGTCAGTATAACAGGCAATTTGAAGTTCTTCGTCAATAAATCCTTCAAAAATGGGCAGTGTAACGGTGTCGTATTGTTTGCGAATGGAGTCCGAATTGGCTTCATCTAATGTCTCGAAAATGTCATGAAACCGCTTGGCTTGCGCATCATTGGCGCAAAAAAGATAGTTTTTAATACCGTTAAAATGATTGTCACTCAAATTATTTAACAACAAATCAAATTGTTTGTTGAACGAGGGTTGTGGTAAAATGTGAAATTCAACGCTTTTCTGGGTACGAAAAATAGCTTTTTTCCCTGTTTCAACCACTGTAAAATCCAATGCTTTTTTTATAAACGATGCTTGGTTCAGAAACAATTCGTCTGGTTTGGCGTGATTGATGTCTTTAGACAATTTTTCAAAAGCAATTCCTGCTTTTTCAAAAAGTTGGTCTAATTTATGAAATAATGCCTCGGTATTATTGATAAAAAGAATCGATTTCGGATGAATATAATCCAAGAAACTTTCTCGTTTTTCTTGAAAAAATTTATTCTCTACATTCGGAATAATCGTTATTTTCTTTTGTTTTTCGATAGACAATTGCGTTTCTACATCAAAGGTTCGAAGCGAATCCACTTCGTTGCCAAAAAACTCAATCCGATACGGATTGTCATTGGAGAATGAAAAAACATCTATAATTCCGCCACGAACAGAGAATTCTCCGGGCTCTGTGATAAAGTCCACCCGTTTGAATTCGTATTCAAATAATACTTCATTTATAAAATCAATGGATATTTTATCACCAACAGTAACTTTTAAGGTGTTTTTATCCAGTTCTTTTTTGGTCACTACTTTTTCAAAAACAGCTTCAGGATAGGTTACAATTATTGAAGGTTTTTTGCGCGAATTGATTCGGTTTAATACCTCGGCACGCAAGAGTATATTGGCATTATCAACATCGTCAATCTGGTACGGATTTCGGTATGAACCAGGATAAAACAACACATCTTGATCGTTTATCAATTGTTCTAAATCGTTCAAATAGTAGGCTGCCTCTTCCTTGTCATTCAAAATCAACAAATAGAGACAATCTGTTTTTGAAAAAAGAGTTTTAATGACAAAAGACAGAGAGGAACCAATCAATCCTTTGAGATGGATTTTTTGATTACTTTGGTTTATTTGTTCGGCAATTTGATTGACTTTTGCCGATTTTTCGTACTTGTTAAATAAGGTAGTTTTACTCAAATGGTTTGATGACTCTAATAAATTTCTAATATGGATTGTTCCTCATTAAATATAAAACTTTCAATTACTTCTTTTTTGTTGATGATTAAATTGGCTAATTCTACAGTGCTTTTATTAAAAGTTTTAAGAATAATAACTTTAGGAGGAAATCCTTTTGTAAGTGCTAATTTCTCAAAATCATCATCATGGGTAATTATAATAAAGTTATGATTTTTGCAAAAATTCCAGATTTCAATATCTTTTGCTGGTTGCAAAACATTTATCTCGTTAGCATGAGAAACATTAGCAAAATGTTCCTTTAAAATTTTGATAATTCTCCAAGATATATTGGCATCAATTAACAAATTCATTATACGGCTATAATTTTGGTAACTTGTTCTCTATTAGCAGCAAAAGCCAATGCGGCTAAAATTGAATCGTTACTTAATTCTGGAAAATCTGTCAAAATTTCTTCGTTACTCCTTCCTGAAGCTAACCAAGAGAGAATATCAACAACACAAATTCGGGTTCCAATTATTATTGGTTTACCAAATCGAATTTCAGGATTTATCGTGATGTATTCTTGCCAAGTTTTCATATCAAAAAATTTTAAACAAAACTACAATAAATCAGTCATAAAAATTCAATTTATTTTCTTAGAACTATAATTTCCTTTTAACAGAAATAGCGAAAAAAAATTAGATTCTCGGAACTATTGCATTATTTTTTGATGACGGAATGGCTCTTGAAGTGTCTAACATTCTAATCATGTCTGACTCTCCTTGCTCCACTGGAATTTGCTCTTTTCTAACAATTTCTTCAAATTGCGCTTCAAGAGAAGCCAATGCCAAATTGATTTCTGGAATTAATGCCACCACTTTTTGAGAAGGAATGTCGTGCAAATTGACATACAAATCCAATGAGTGAATTTGTGTTGTAAGCACTGCTATTCTACTTCTTACGGCTCTATTAGTGAATTTAATAGGGATAGAATTGTTTAAATCGAATACTTTTTTAGACAATGTTTTTGCCTTTTGCTGAAAAGCACCGATAGAACTCTTAGGTTTTTGTTTCAATTCGGATAAAAACATTCGCCATTCGGTCCAATTCCCGACAACAGCTTGCGCTTGCGGTTGCAAAACTGGGATGTTGAAAACCCAACACTTGTTGACCTCATCAAAAACAAGTTCTCTTTTCTTGATGTCTTTTAGGTTTTCGGCATCTCGCTGTGTTTCGTCGTCTTTACAAGAAACGGATGTGATTATAAGAAAAACAAGGGCTACAATTTTTATTTTCATCGTTCAGCAATTAAAAAACAAAGTTACTGTTTTAATGAATTTATCAGCATTAATTAATGAATTTTTATAATTTAACTTGTTTTAGATGTAAAAAATTAAAAGTTTCTTTAAAAAACAGATACAATTATATGATACTATAGCTAAACATTTAAGAACTCTCATTGATAAAAATAGTTTCTTCAAATTGCTATTTAATATTCTCTTCTATCAAACCCATTTAAAGTTTATATACATAAAAAAAGTGTTTTGTGAAGCACAAAATCCTTTTGAAGGAATATTTTCAAACTCCATTTAAAAATTTTAATTCACCGGCGCTAAAATTTTTAATAGCATATTGGCAAAAATAAAATAATCTTCAAACTACAAAAAACGAGAGGCTAATTTTAATCCATCTTATTCTAAAACAACAACAATTTTCTTCTTCTATTATTGAAGTGACTTAGCTCAATTAAATTTTGAAGCTTTTTCGTTTCTGATTTTATCTATCCAATTATT
>CAIRNC010000199.1 GCA_903879875.1 uncultured Bacteroidota bacterium | reverse complement strand
GATAATTGTAAAGAAATATTATTGAATAGTACAATTTATCCAATTACTCATTTTTTTGATGATGATGAAAATTAAAACAGCTATTTTGATATCTGATTTGTTAAACATTAACTTCGGGTTTGTCAATACAAACAAAGTATAAATAAGGTTGATAGCCCAATTGTTCCTTCTGTTTAATTTCATCTACTTTTGATGGATGGCTCATTACCGTTTCAAAACTAAATGATTTTTGTTGCTCAATTAGAAGATGTCTTATGAAGGAAGCTATAAAAGAACCTTCGTAGCTATGCGAATCGTCAGCATTATCAACGATGCAATTTTCTTTTATGTGAACAGCTATAGTGTGTCCATCTGCTATCGCTTTGTTTATAAGGACTGTGAAGTACGTAATTGTTTGAAAGCTTCTAAATCGTTTTGAGTTGCAAATAACCCAATACTTTTTAAATCGATTAGAGAAGAATCAAATATTTTTTTTTCTAAAAGGTCAGCATTGACAAAATAACCCGTTTTCTCTTTATACTCGCTTTGGAAAGCTTCAAATAAGGTGCTTTTTCCAGAGCCATTCCGACCCGCAAATATTCGAACTCTTTTATTACTTGCCATGAAATACCATTCCTTTTTCTAAAATAATTTTGGCTGGTTTTCTTTCTAGAACTTCGATTTGCTTTTTTGAACCATCAGGTAGTTCTTCATAAACAATTCCATTTTCAATATAAGTTACTACTAAATCTAAAGCCTTAGAACGTCGTACAGCATTGTCACCACTTATTCTACCCGCTTTCACTAGTGATTTTGTTTGGTTATAATCTTGTCTAAAAATTTTCTTTGTGTTCATAGTAATTGAAATTTTACTGCTTTTAAAGGGTAACAAATGTAATGAATTAATCTAAATCTTAATATAGAATTATGGAGTAAAAAAATCACTTCAAAGGGGTTGCCTTTTTTGGTGTTTGCATATTCACTTTTAAATAATGGTATAGTTTCACTACTTTTAAGGGAGGTTTAAATTAAAAACCCTTTCCTCAACTCCCACTTGCAAAAAGAATACAAGCAGGATTCAGCACTTTCGTATTTACATAATTTTTTTGCGTAAAAGCGTTGGCTTCATAAAACAGTAACTGGGCACTTACTACTATAAAATAATCGTTAGGAATAGGAGGACTAACCCAAGTAATTGCTTCTTCAATGGCCGTATATTTTACAATTGGAGTGGTAAAATGTGCTTCAACAACAGCTTTGTTTTGGTCAAAAGTAGTGGCAAGTACATAGACCACTAGCTCAGCAGCTCCAATCCGTTTAGGGAAAACCATCGCTGTTGTAGGATTTAATACGGGCAATACTACTTTTACTTGGTTTTGTTCCTCCACACTCACGGCTATTTCGGCCAAAAAGTGAGCTGCAAAAGGGGAGTGGGTATTGAACTCAAAACCAGCCAGACCACTCATGTTGGCATTAAAAGGATTCCGTTCCCCTTTCATCAAGTTGGTATTGCTTCGTAAGGTAGCATAAAAATGACCTGTAAAACGTTTGTACATATAAGTGTCGGTCAATCCCATCAATAACGAATTGAGGCGTATTCGCAAATGTCTCGTCCATTTACTACAAGCAATAAATTCAGAGCTACTAAGTTTGGTATTCCTAGTTTGCTTCATGTTGCTGGGTTGGCTTTGCACATATTGATTGCCTTCGATATTCCTAAAAACCAAGTTGCTAATTTTCCCGCTAATGATGTTTTTTTTGTTTATCCGTGCCATAATGTATTACAATAACTAATTGATGCATAAAGGTACTAAGAAGTATACTATAGTCGGGTTAAATTATTATTAATTCTAAATAAAATGTAAAGTGTTTCTAAAATCACTCTATGAAAAATAGTAATTCTTTAGAGTGAGTATAGACTCAGTATAGACTCATTTTAGATTCAGTAGCTAGTAATTCTAACTAAAACTACACTTTAATAGAGAGAAAATTACTAGTTGGTATGGATAAATGTCACTTCTCTTAATGGGAATTTCAGATTGTGTATTAGTAGTACTAACTTCAATTTTAATCTTAGTCAAAGGTATAGGAACTAATTTTTTGCTTGTAAGTAATTAGACCTGATTGATAAAAATAGTATCTTTGATAAATGAGAGAATTAGTTTCGAAATCTGGATAGGCTTACGAGCATTGAAAAGGGAGATAGCCGTACAGCTAACAAAATTTAAAAATTTAATACTTAATGTACCAAATGAAAAAGTGTATTTTTTTAGTATTTATAGTATTGTCACTAAACTCTTGCTCTAAAAATTATTATTTTAACAGAGACCAAGTGAAGCTATCTAACGAGTTAAAAGAAATTTTAAACGCTGATCAAAGTGTGAGAAATTACAATACAATGGTTAAACTTAAATACAGAATTAGAGATTTAATTACGGTGTGTGATAGTTTATATTCTTCTGGCAATGCAGATTTAATTCGCACTTACGATTTTTCAAAAATACCTTCAGAAGGATCACAAATTGCCAAATTATCTGAAACGGCAAAAAAAAATTATGATGAAGACAATATAAATGGCATTAAATTGATGCGATATATAGACAACATTAATAGGGCAAAGCTTTATAAAATAATTAAAAAATATGGATGCCCTTCTTTTTACAATAGAAAGTGGAAAGACACTACAAATTTAAGAGTAGGTATTACGGTAGTACTAACCCATTTCAATTTTGAAACGCCTCAAGAAAAAAAATTATTAAAATTGATGGTAAAAGAATATCTAGCGGGTAGGGTTGAAGAAGGCGAAATGGCTAACTTTTTATGGAGTGTTGATGATAGAAAAGGAAAACCGTATGATTATAAAATTAATATTGAAGATTGGAAAAAAAGAGTTGGTCTGTAATTGCTGAATATTACATGAATTAAAACTTTGCTTACAGATAAATTACAAATTAAAAACTACAACAAGATGACAACAAATGCTACCCGTCATCAAAGTCATTTTGAAGCTAAAAGTATTTAGAAAAAAGCAGATAGATTAGCAATAAAAAAGCCAGTTTAAACCCTATTAAAATAAGGATTTAAACTGGCTTTTGTTTGATTACATGAAGTAATACTAATTACTTTTAAAGTGGCTACTTTTTTGAGAAGTGTCCAATCTAGAAGCGATTATTCTGAATTTAATTATCTAATATCGTTGTTCTGAATCAAATCGATATATAAATTGATTTTGTCTTTAAGCTCTTTTCTAGGAGTAATAAAATCCAGGAAACCGTGTTCTAAAACGAATTCAGCCGTTTGAAAACCTTCGGGCAAGTCTTTTCCAGTAGTGTCTTTTACAACTCTTGGACCAGCAAAGCCTATTAAAGCACCTGGTTCAGATATATTGATGTCGCCTAACATGGCATACGAAGCCGTGGTTCCTCCTGTAGTTGGATCGGTACATAATGAGATGTAAGGTAATTTAGCTTCAGCTAATTGCGCTAATTTTGCCGATGTTTTTGCCAATTGCATCAAGGAATAAGCCGCTTCCATCATTCTAGCACCACCCGATTTTGAAATCATAACAAATGGAGCTTTATGCTTGATAGCATAATCAATTCCTCTAGCAATTTTTTCGCCTACAACCGCTCCCATTGACCCACCAATAAAGGCAAAATCCATACAACAAACTACTAATTCTTTTCCTTTTGAATTTCCAACTCCAGTACGAACGGCATCTTTTAATCCAGTTTTTGCCATTACATCTTTTAAACGGTCAGCATATTTCTTAGTATCTTCAAAATGCAATGGATCTTTAGAAGTCATTTTAGCATCTAATTCTTTGAATTCGTTGTTGTCAAACAAAATCTCAAAATATTCCTTGCTTCCAATTCTTACATGAAAATCGTCTTCAGGGCTAACCCAAAGATTGCGTGCCAACTCCTCGGCATCAATGATTTTACCTGTTGGCGATTTGTACCACAAACCTTTTGGCACATCTTTTTTATCTTCAGTCGCGGTGGTAATTCCTTTTTCTGTTCTTTTAAACCAAGCCATATTTTCAGTGTTCAGTTATCAGTTTGTAACTAGTAATTAAAGTGTATTTACATTGTTTAGGTCAGCAAATGCTTGCTCCAGTCTTTTGTTGAAAGTCACTTCACCTTCACGAACCCATTTTCTTGGATCGTAATGTTTTTTGTTTGGCGCATCAGCTCCTTCTGGATTGCCTATTTGAGTTCTTAAATACTCAATATTATTAACCATATAATCACGAATTCCTTCTGCGAAAGCAAATTGTAAATCCGTGTCAATGTTCATTTTAATTACTCCGTAAGATATTGCTTCTCTGATTTCTTCTAATGTTGAACCGGAACCTCCGTGAAAAACAAAATCAACTGGGTTTGCACCTGTATTGAATTTGTTTTGAACATAATCTTGAGAGTTTTTCAAAATTTTAGGCGTCAATTTCACGTTTCCTGGTTTGTAAACCCCATGAACATTTCCAAAAGAAGCAGCAATTGTAAATCTTGGACTTACTTTCAAAAGTTCTTCATAAGCATAAGAAACTTCAGCTGGTTGCGTATATAATTTTGAGCTATCTACATCGGAATTGTCTACACCATCTTCTTCTCCACCAGTGATACCTAATTCAATTTCTAAAGTCATTCCCATTTTGCTCATTCTAGCCAAATAGGTTTTACAGATTTCGATATTTTCTTCGATTGGTTCTTCTGATAAATCTATCATGTGCGAAGAGAACAATGGTTTTCCTGTTTCCGCAAAATGTTTTTCAGAAGCGTCTAATAAACCGTCAATCCAAGGCAATAATTTTTTCGCACAATGGTCTGTATGAAGAATTACAGTTGCTCCATAAGCCGCTGCTAAAGTATGAACGTGTTTTGCTCCAGCAATTCCACCAGCAATAGCTGATTTTTCACCTGCATTTGACAATCCTTTTCCAGCATTAAATTGTGCGCCTCCGTTAGAAAACTGAATAATAACAGGTGCATTTAATTTTGCAGCCGTTTCAAGAACGCCATTGATAGTGCTTGAACCAGTAACATTTACAGCAGGAAGAGCAAATCCTTTTTCTTTTGCATAAGCAAAAATTGCTTGAACTTCATCTCCAGTTGCCACTCCAGGTTTAATATTGTGTGCCATTGTATTGTGTTTTTAAATTAAGTTTACAAAAATAATAATTCTAAAGTTAGAAAGGATAATTTATTCCGATATTTAAAACAGAATGGGCAAAATTATAATCTCTAAACCATTTTTTTTCGGTTTCATCCGACGATGGATTGTAGGTTTTGAATCCCATATCGACTCGGACTACGAAAAAACTCAAGTCGTATCGAACTCCAAAACCAGAACCTACAGCAATATCTTTCAAAGAACTAATTCCTCCAAAAATCGAAGGTTTATCAGTGATATTATCGAAAACATTCCAGATGTTTCCAGTGTCGATGAACAATGCGCCTTTCCAAGCACTAATGATTTTGAATCGAAACTCGGCACTGGCAGTAAATTTTAAATTGGCTTCGTTAAAATCGTTTATAGCGCCGCTACTTCCTGGGCCTAAACTATAAGGTTGCCATGCTCTAATGTCATTTGAACCTCCTGCAAAATAACTTCGAGAGAATGGAATATTGGCCGAATTACCATACGGAATAGCGATTCCAATAAAACCTTTCATCGCCAAAACTTTATCACGAGACAATTTCCAATGTTTTATAAATTCCGTTTCGGCTTTTATGTATTGAGAATATTCGATATCAAAAATTTTCTTTTTGCTTTGTTGTCCGTCAATAGTTTGTGTAGCTGCCGCAAAAAGGGACAAAACGTTTCCTGCCGACTCTAATTTTGTTCTCAAAGAATAAAAAGTATTGTCGGTTAGACCCAACTTTGAAGTTTTAAAAAACGTAAAACTAGAAGCTAAAATAAGGTTATTTTCAGTCAATCTTTTTCGTCTTTCTTCGATGCTTCTTATGGTTTTAAATTCAGCTTCAGGCAACGCAAAGGTTGCGTTTAATGCATCATTCGTAAACGAACTGGTGCCTGATGGAATCAATAAATCGCCATTGCCATCAACATAATTGGTATTTGTGTTGTAAGTTTTGGCTAAATTATTCAAGGCATTATAGGAGGAACTGTATACGTTATAATAATTATTAACATTAACGTTGTTGACATATTGCACATTAAAAAGGTCAAATCGGCTGCTACTATTTGCTTTAGGTGTCCAATTATAGGTCCAAGCGCCTGTAAAATTTTCTTTGTCTAAACCAATATTTTGTTGTTTTGAAAAACCTAAACTCGATACCGTTGATGGAATCATACTTTTAGGGACAAATTTTTCGGTTTTGATAAATGGGACTAAAAGTCTCGGAAAATTTAATTTTAAATCCAATCCGTATTCTGAAATATTAAAAAAAACATCGTTCGGATTGGCTAAATCTTTAGAAGAACCAATACTTCCTCTTGTGGCGATTTCAAAAGTTTCAGCACCATTAAAAACATTTCGTATCAAAAGCGAAGTGCTTGCCGCAATCCCTACATTTTGAATGTTGGAGTGTGTGAGGTTTAAATCATATCCAAAACCATACTTTTCTTTGGGGTGCAATCTAATATTTACTATCAAAGAACTTTTTAAGGAATCTTTAGGGTCAATAGTATAGGTAATTGACGGATAGTTGAAAATTTTTAAATTGTTCAAATACCTATTGGTTAGATTATGTCGAATGTCCGAATAATAAGTGCCAGGTGCTATAAAAACGGCGTCTGTTAACGCTCTTGGTCTGTATTTTAGTTTGTTGTAACTGTATAATTTAAAATTTTTATAGGTTGTTGAATCCGTAATTTTAGTTTGCGTTTTGTCTTTTGGCACATCGGTATAGAGGTTTACGGCACTGATTTTATAAAGTTTAAAGGGCTTCGTGGTTGTAGAATCGCCATCTCGAACATTCTGATCGTTGATAATCAGTTTCACATTTGCTTTATTTCCCGTGCCAACAGTGTCAACTTCATAAGTAATGTGACTTTGTTGAAAATCATAAGCCCCTCTGTTTCTAAATTGGGTGGTAATTCGGTTTCGTTCGGCATCAAAAACCTCATTTCTATACGGAATACCCGGTTTTATAAGCGATGCTTTACTGGTCGATTGAAACAACGAATCCAATGCTGGCGAAGCAATTTCAGTTTCGATAGAATCTAAAATGGCGATATTTCCTTTTTGAATAGTGTATTTTATTTTGGCTTTTTGTTGTCCTAAGGTGTCTATTTTATAAGCAATTTTTGATCTGAAATAGCCGTTATTGAAATAATACAACTTCAACTTGGTTACCGAGCGTTCTGCCAATGTTTTTTCAAGAATGACGGGTGCTTCGCCTGTTTTTTTTAGAAAATTATGAATGCCCGAATACAAAAAAGATTGTCCCTTGCGCTCCACTTGTTTGGCCGAAAGTAGGCGGGATTGACGTTTGTATTTTTCAGGATTTGCAATAAACATCGCTTTGTAAGAAGAGTCTGGATTTTTCTTAGCCAAATTGTATAAATTCAACCGAAAATGATAGCCTAAAATAGAACTATTGGGGGTTTGAAACAAAAGTTCCGAAATCGTATCGCTTTTAGAAACCTTGCCGTCTATTGTAATTTCGTTCTTTGTCAGCAATAATTTCGACTTTGGCACCCGCCTAACCGAATTACATGCCGTATATAGGATGCCTATTAGAATAATTAATGATATTTTTGTAGCACTGTTTTTCAAACGATAATAAAATTTATTCAAAAGTACATTATTTCTATGGTTACTAAAAACCAAATAAAGCTAATAACGAGTTTACAGCAAAAAAAATTTAGAGAAACGCACCAATTGTTTCTTGCTGAAGGCGCAAAAGTGATTCAAGAATTGTTGCAATCCGATTACGATTTAGCCCATTTGTACCAAACAACGCCTTTGTTTACTGAAATTCCGACTGAAAAATGTTCGCTGGTTTCGGAATCCGAACTCCAAAAAATGAGTGCCTTAACAGTGGCGAATAATTGCTTGGCGATTTTTAAAATTCCAAAACCAAAACCGATTTTAGAAAAAGGATTGATTCTCGCTTTAGACGACATTCGCGACCCCGGAAATCTTGGCACTATTTTGCGATTGTGCGATTGGTTTGGCGTGCAACAACTCCTTTGTTCACAGCAAACCGTTGACCTCTATAATCCAAAAGTAGTACAAGCAACCATGGGTTCCATCAGCCGAGTAAACGTAACCTATTTGGACTTAGACGCCTATCTTTCTACTACAAAACAAACCCTTTTTGGCACTTTTATGGACGGCGAAAACCTCTATAAAACTTCGCTGAAAAAAGAAGGCATCCTTATTATGGGCAACGAAGCCAACGGGATTTCGGCAGCTATTGAACAACACATCAAAACCCGATTGACCATTCCGAGATTTGGACAATTGCAACAAACCGAAAGCCTCAACGTAGCCACCGCTACCGCCATTTTTTTGAGCGAATTTAGGAGGTAAACACGCTTTAACGTTTCGGGTTTTATTATTTTCTCAAAGTTGCAATTCATTTTGTTTTCTCCTTTGTCGAACTAACAAAAACCAACCTTACTTTCATAAAAAAACCACGCCTTTTGCGTGGTTTCTTGCATTAATATTTCTCTTTTTGAAAGCCCCAATCTCGGAGTTCGGCTTTGTAGGTGTCGGGATAATTCCCTTTAATAACAAGCACTATGGCGTTCAATACTTTTTTCAAATACGTTTTTAATTCGTTTTTGTCGCCTACTTTTATCGAAACTTGACCATCGGTTGCAGTGGCAGATTGTAGCAATAAATCATATTCGGTTTTTATAGCAGTCCAAAATTCAGCACCAAATTCTTTATCATTAAATCCGTTGTCAGCAATGCCTTTAAGCATTAAAGTCAAGGCATTGGAACGTGCATTTTGATCTTTTGGAAGTTTGTAGGTCTTGTTGTGCAACACTAACCCGAAAGCGGCATAATAGCTTTTTGCCACCTCTTTTTTGTATTTGTCTACAATATATCCTTTTACGTATGAAATAGTATCATCCATTTTTTTTTCCATCACTTTCATAGCTTTAGTGATTTGTGGTCGGGTAGAACCCGTTTGCAATCGAACGTCTAAAGTGTTTTTGTAATTTTCTACTTTTACAGCAAATTCGGGAGCATTTGCCCATTTTAGTGTCAACCATGTGTTGCTTGTCCATTTGGCACTGACACTGCTGACTACATTTCCAAAATCTAAATCTTTAGCAGGCACATTGCCTGTTTTTGATGGTTTTGGTACATCATTTACTGGTGTTGTTGGTTCTGTTTCTGGCATAATAGTTAAATTTAAATTAATAAGCATAAAATTATTAAAAATTTAAATTCAATTTTATGCTAAAATGTTAAATTTAAATTAATTTTATATAGACTAAAATCCTACCCTATACATTTCGGCAGAAATATGTACAGGTACGAATCCTACCCTATACATTTCGGCTGAATTATGGACAGGTACGAATCCTACCCTAGGCATTTCGGCAGAATTATGTACAGGTACGAATCCTACCCTAGGCATTTCGGTAGAAATATGGACAGGTATGAATCCTACCCTAGGCATTTCGGCAGAATTATGGATAGGGTAGGATTTATTTATGCTAATATAGCAGCTAAATTATTGTTTAAGGAGTTGTAATTGTTTTGGAGGGTGGGGAATTTAAACTTCTAATAATATATAAAAAATAACCTCGCTTAATTTTACTTGAGCGAGGTTTAAATTAATAGCATCTTAATTTATTTATTTCTATTTTTAGTACAATTCTATTGTTTTTAATAATTCGGTTGCATAGTTGAAAATATCATCTAAAGTTCCAATTTCATTTTTAGTTTCTTTTTTGTTTTCGTCAAATATTCCAATGAATTTTTTATTTCCATTAAAATATAAACGACAAACGGGTTTACGATTATTATCGTCTAAGAAAACTGAAAAATATGATTGGGCATCTCTATAAGTTATTCTTGTTGCAGGAACTTTTTGTCTTAAAATTGTTTTAACTATTAAAAATCCTTCAAGTTCTATTTCTGTTGTATTTATTTTACTAATATCTTCAAGGTTTTGTTCGGCTGAAATCTCGGCTGAAGATTCTATTTTGTTTTTTTCATCTTCTTTAGATAATGCGGTTTTTAACCTTTCAGTTATTAAATCACTAATATAATGTTGAACTGATTTTTTTGTCAATTCTGTGAACTGATCTAAAATTTTAGAAGTTACAACGCCCGGATAAACTTGCTTTGTGAAATATTTTACAAATTCTGGAGTTGGTTCAGTTAGTTCTTTATTAAGTAAATGTTTGAGTTCATTCATATATTTCATTTCACTAGCTGTATTTACAATACTATCAGCATCAAAATTTGCTTTATGAAATTTTTTCAATTCATCAATTTGGTTGTCTTTAATTTCCGTTATGT
>CAIRNC010000198.1 GCA_903879875.1 uncultured Bacteroidota bacterium | reverse complement strand
CGATTATCGAAAAAAATAAAACCAAGCTCGACAAAATTGTTTGGACGGCCAATGAATCGGGGCAAAAAATTAAAATTCATCGCAGTATAACCGATGGAGAAGAAGGCCGTTTTGTAGCCGGCACTATATGGGAACAAAAAATGCAAAACCAAATGATGAATGGGCAATTTGCTATTTTGTATCGTACAAACGCCCAATCAAGAGCGATGGAAGATGCGCTTCGAAAACGAGACATTCCGTATAGAATTTATGGTGGATTATCGTTTTATCAACGCAAAGAAATTAAAGATGTTTTGTGCTATTTGCGATTGGTTATCAATCCAAAAGACGAAGAAGCATTAATTCGAGTAATAAATTATCCGCACAGAGGAATTGGAGATACTACAATTGAAAAGCTAACCATTGCTGCCAATCATTACAAGCGTTCTATTTTTGAGGTCATGCAAAACATTGATAAAATAGATTTGAAATTGAATTCCGGTACCAAACAAAAGTTAACCGACTTTGTCACTATGATTCAAAGTTTTCAAGTGATTAATGAAAACCAAGATGCTTTTTATTTGGCCGATCACGTTTCTAAAAAAACAGGATTGGTTCAGGAATTAAAAAAAGACGGAACTCCTGAAGGTATTGCTAAAATTGAAAATATTGAGGAATTACTAAACGGTATAAAAGATTTTACAGAAGGTCAAGTGCAGGTGGATGGCGCTCGTGGGGCTTTGTCTGAATTCATGGAAGATGTCGCCTTGGCGACCGATTTGGATAAAGATACGGGCGACGATGATCGAGTGGCATTAATGACCATTCACTTGGCGAAAGGATTGGAATTCCCTACCGTTTTTGTGGTTGGAATGGAAGAAGATTTGTTTCCAAGTGCCATGTCGATGAGCACAAGAAGCGAACTCGAGGAAGAACGCCGTTTGTTTTATGTGGCATTAACTCGCGCGGAGCATCAAGCCTATTTAACCTACGCGCAATCCCGTTACCGTTGGGGAAAATTGACCGATTGTGAGCCTTCTCGTTTTATTGAAGAAATTGACGGACAATATTTAGAATACCTCACGCCCGAAGAAACCAATTACAGGTATAAACCAATGATTGACAGCGATATTTTTGGTGATGTCGATAAATCGAAATTGCGTTTGGCTAAGCCAATAGGAGGAACACCTTCAAAATACATTACTGATAACGAACCGAAATCGGATATCAATATTCGGAAATTGAAACCCGTTTCGAGTAATAGTTCTGGTGCTTCCAATTTGTTTGACAATAAACTAACCGCAGGAAATATAGTGATGCACGAACGTTTTGGAAAAGGCGAAGTGATTAGTCTAGAAGGCGTTGGTGCTGATAAAAAAGCCGAAATTAAATTTGAAGTGGGCGGTATCAAGAAATTGTTATTGCGTTTTGCTAAGTTGGATGTGATTGGGTAAGTTTTAATTGATGTAAAAATATGATGATAAATTTTAATTGAAATGGAGATTGACAATATAACTGAAATTGGAATCGACATATTAGAAAGACTGTATATTAAACCCGAAACCAAAAAATTTCTGTTTATTTATAGAACAGCTACTGAGGTTCATTGGGATAAAAATGATTTATTTCTTTATTCTCCAAAACCAAGAGATTGGAGTTATTTAGATTGGTACAAGCATATAATTATAGTCGT
>CAIRNC010000197.1 GCA_903879875.1 uncultured Bacteroidota bacterium | reverse complement strand
TTCGTTAAGTCCAAGTGTTGTTTTACTTACTTTGGCTTCAAATTGAACTTGTGCCAAAAGTCCTTGAAAACTAATTAATAAAAGCAGTATGTATTTTTTCATTGTAATTCAATCTTTGTAAATGATGCGTTTTAGCACAACTGTTTTTTATTTTTTATAAAACTACCAATCTTTTTCGGTTCTAACAGGTTGTCCTTTTACTTTATTTTTATTTACTTTATCTTGTACTTTCTTTTCTTCGTTATTTACAGCTTCTAAAAGATTTTCTAATCGTTGTTTAGAAATTCCAGCACCTTCGGGTTTTGGTTTTCCGTTTTCAGATTTATTATCTTTTTTATCCTTTTTATCGCCGTCTTTTTTATCGTCTTTTTTGTCTTTGTCGCCTTCTTTCTTGTCGTCCTTTTTATCTTTATTCTTGTCTTTCTTATCGTCTTTTTTGTCGTTCTTTTTATCTTTTTTATCATCCTTTTTCGGAGGATTGTCTTTTAGCATTTTTTTGGCTAAAGCAAAATTATACCTTGTTTCTTCATCCGAGGGATCATTTTTTAAAGCGGCTTTATAGGCTTGAACAGCTCTAGTGTAATCTTTAAGTTTCATGCAAACATTTCCTAAATTGAAATAGGCTTTGTGCTTTTCTGAAAAAGTTTTTGATTTTTCAATTGCTTTCAAATAAGATAAACCAGCTTCTGCAGGCTGATTAATTTTATAAATAGCATTTCCTAAGTTATAGGATGCACTGGCTTTTTTAGGTGATTTTGATGCTGAAATTCTATAATTGGCTTCTGCATCAGTATATTTTTTTGCGTTAAATTCTTCATTTGCTTTTGGCAATATGTTGTCTTTTTCTTGAGCAAAAGCGCCTAGTGTAAAAGTTAGTAAACTATATAAAATAATTCTTTTCATCTGTATTTAATACTTGTTTTTTATTGGAAGATGGAACGCTTAAACATTTCCCTGTTTGTCTGTGACAATTGATATGAGCGTTTCATCTTATTAATTGTAATTGCAAAGCAAATTCTAATTATTTCTCTTCATTAAACAAATTCATTTTTCTTACCCATTTTGTTTTTTTATCAAGTAAGAAAACATCTAAAAACAATAATCCAAAGGCCATTCCTAAAAACCATTGAAATTGAGAATTAAAATCAGTAAATTGTTGGGTTTCAAATTCTGTTTTTTCAATATTATCCAGTGCACTTTTAATCGATTCGATGACTTCTTTGGTATTACTGCCGTTAATGTATTTGCCTTTTGTTGCTTTTGCAATAGCAAGTAAACTTTCAGAATTCAACTTTGTAACAACCACGTCATTATTGTTATCGCGTTTAAAACTGGATACAACGCCATTTTCTTTTAATGGAATTGGTCCTCCCTTTTCAGTTCCAACACCAATTGTAATGATTTTTAAATCCATTTTATTGGCTTCTTCAGCGGCACTTTCAGCACCTTCTGAATGGTCTTCCCCATCAGAAATCATAATTAACAACTTTTTAGTCTTATCGCCTTTGTCGAAAAAATTTGACGATAATTTGATGGCATCGTCTAAAGAAGTTCCTTGAGAGGAAACCATTCCTGGATTCATACTTTGCAAAAACATTTTGGCGACACTATAATCCGTTGTTATGGGCAAAACAGGAAAAGCACTTCCTGCATAAGCGATAATTCCGATTCTATCACTTCCTAATTGATTGATGATTTGTGACACAATCTGTTTTGATTTTTCTAATCTACTTGGCGCTACATCTTCGCAAAGCATACTTTTAGAAACATCGACAGCAAAAACAATGTCAATTCCCTCACGCTTTACCGTTTCAGATTTCGTTCCAATTTTCGGGTTGACCAATGCAATAACCAAGCAAGCAAATGCCAAAAGGAGGATTGAAAATTTCAAAATTGATTTGAAAATTGATTTCTCTGGACTCAACCTTTTAACTAACTCTAAATCACCAAATTCTCGTTGCTTTTTTCGTTTCCAATATAAATTATAAAGAAAAAGTAACACCAAAAATGGCAGAATTAATAGGAGATATAAATATTTTTTTTCGTCTAATTCCATTATTATTTTAGATTTTATATTTCTG
>CAIRNC010000196.1 GCA_903879875.1 uncultured Bacteroidota bacterium | reverse complement strand
TCTTTTATAAATAGCATTCATCGAATCAAACCAAGATTTGTCACTTTTTAAAGCAACAACAGCTCCCTTTTGAATGCCATAAAACATACCGCTATCCATATTGCTTTTCACTTTCAATAGTGCATCAATACAAGCGGCATTGCCCAAAACCATTCCTACGCGCCAACCGGCCATATTGAAAGTTTTCTAAAGCGAATTCAGTTCCAAAGCTACTTCTTTGGCTCCTTCCACTTGCAATAAACTCATCGGTTTATCATTTAAAACAAAACTATACGGATTGTCATTAATTAATAAGATGCTATGCTTTGTTGCAAAAGCCACTAATTTTTCGAACAATTCCAAACTACCTCTTGCTCCTGTTGGCATGTGCGGGTAACTTATCCACATCATTTTTACTTTCAAAAAATCTAATTTTTCCAAAGCTTCAAAATCAGGTTCCCAATTAGTTGCTTCTTTTAAATCGTAATAAACCGGAACGGCCCCAACTAAATTCGTCACCGAAGTATATGTTGGATATCCTGGATTTGGAATCAAAACCTGATCGTCTTTGTTCAAAAAAGCCAATGAAATGTACATAATTCCTTCTTTGGAACCCATCAAAGGCAGAATTTCATTTACTGGATTTAAGGAAACTCTATAGTTATTCTGGTAGAAATCAGCCATGCCACTTCTTAATTCTGGCAAACCTTGATAACTTTGATATTGATGTGCATTTTCATCTTGCATCGCCAAAACTAAAGCATCAATTACTGCTTGTGAAGGTTTTAAATCGGGACTTCCAATTCCTACATTGATAATGGGTTTACCTTCCGAAGCAAGTTGCCTAACTTCACGAAGTTTTGATGAAAAGTAATATTCTTCTATTGTTTCTAATCGTTTTGCAAAGTTTATATCTACCCTACTATTTGAGGTAGAAGTAGTTTCTGGTCTGTTTTGTATGTTTGTTCTTTTCATGTCTTAAAAAAAAATCCTGATTTGCATCAGGATTGTATAGTAGTTTTATTTTTTAAATAACCATAATACAATCCCTCACTCACTAAAGTAAAATGAGAAAAAAGTATAGCTAAAGTAAAAACGGTTATTTGACATAAGTTTCAATATTTTAGAAATAGATCATGCGAATATATAATATTTTTTAAGTTAAAAATAGAGTTTAAGTTACTAAAAGTAAAATAAATAAATGGATTAGAGGATTTTGTTGAATCAAAATTGAAGTTTTCAGATTCAAAAAAGGTTTGATTTTAAAGCAAATTTTGCGATATTTTTAATAAAATTACGTTTAATCTAACATACAATTGTTAGTTTATTACAAATAAACGAAAAAAAATATTATTTTTACATTCTATTAAAATCAATTAAAAATGAAAAAGTCATTACTAATTATGTTAATTGTCTTAAATTATGGACAAATGACAGCTCAAAAAGAATCTGTTTGGCAAAAAATTAGCCAATCGCAAACTTCCAATTTGTCTAGAGCTAGGCAAAATATTAATGCTGATGGTGAACAATATTATACCGTAAATATTAGTAGTTTAAAGCAAACTTTGGCAAATGCTGCGGATACATTTTCAAAAAAATCAGGTGTTGAAGTATTTGTTCCAAACGCCAAAGGTAACATAGAAAAATTCTTGGTTTGGGAAAATTCTAATTTCGCTCCTGAATTACAAGCAAAATATCCTGAAATCAGATCTTACAGAGGTATTGGTGTTACCGATAAAACTGCTTATTTGAGTTTTAGTTTATCACCAGCGGGTATTCAAACTATGATTTTTAGAGCGGATAGTGATGCTGAGTTTATTGAACCTTTCAATAAAACTGCCGATGCTTATGTATTATTTACTTCTAAAAACAGTAACAAAGGAAAATTACCATTCAATTGCGGTACTGTTGATACTCAAATCAATCAAGATTTAATTAACCAAACGGGTATTTCAAATCGTTCTAATACACAAATCTACAAAACAATGCGTTTGGCATTGTCTTGTACAGGAGAATATGGTGCCTATTTTGGAGGAACTGTTGCTGGAGCTTTAGCTGGAATGAATGCTACCATGACAAGATGTAATGGAGTATTTGAAAAAGATCTAGCGGTACACATGAATATCATTGCAACTGACGATTTAGTTATTTATACGGATGGAGCAACAGATCCCTATTCTGACGCTGCAACGGGTTCTACAGGAACTTGGAATGCTGAATTACAAAACAATCTTACTTTAGTTTTAGGCAATTCGGCTTATGATATTGGCCACTTGTTTGGCGCATCTGGTGGCGGTGGTAATGCAGGCTGCATCGGTTGTGTTTGTGTTGACGATACTGCTAGTACAACGGATAAGAATAAAGGAAGTGGATTTACATCACCTTCTGATGATATTCCTGCTGGTGACACTTTCGATATTGATTATGTAGTACACGAAATGGGACATCAAATGGGAGCCAATCATACGTTTACCCACTCTTCAGAAAACAATTCAGTAAATGTAGAACCAGGAAGCGGTTCTACTATTATGGGATATGCAGGAATTACAGTGACTACAGATGTTCAAATGCATTCTGATCCTTATTATGTATATGCCAGTATATTACAAATACAAACTAATTTGGCCACAAAATCGTGTCCTGTAAGCGTACCAACAACAAATACAAAACCAACAATAAGCGCGGGTTCCAATTGGACTGTTCCAAAAGGAACACCCTACATTTTAACCGGTACTGGTTCAGACCCTGACGGCAATACATTGACTTATAATTGGGAAGAAAACGACGATGCTACTTCGGTAGGAGCAACTGCTTGTTTTCCTTCTGCCACAAAAACAAACGGGCCAAATTACAGATCGGTTAATCCATCTGCAACACCTGTTCGATATATGCCTGCTTTTAGTACCGTTTTGAATGGTGCTACAAGTTCAACTTGGGAAACGGTTTCAACTGTTGCTAGAGTACAAAAATTTATGTTGACTGGTAGAGACAATGTAGTGGCCAATGGGCAAACCAATTCTGCTACAATAAACATTACAACTAGTGCTTCGATAGGTCCTTTTACAGTTACCTCTCAAAACACTGATGGTGTAAGTTGGGCTATGGGAAGTTCGCAAACCATTACTTGGAGTGTGAATAATACTTCAACCATTACTGGTGCTGCTAATGTGAATATTTTATTGTCAATTGATGGAGGAGCCACTTTTACCACTTTAGTAGCAAATACGTCAAATGACGGTACAGAAACCATCACGGTTCCAAACACTCCTTCAATTAATTGTAGATTAATGATACAGCCAACGGCTCATATTTTTTACGCTGTAAACGCAAAACCTTTTTCAATTGGGTTTTCGGTAGTAAACAATTGTAATAC
>CAIRNC010000195.1 GCA_903879875.1 uncultured Bacteroidota bacterium | reverse complement strand
TGTAATTCGTTTGGCGCCAGTGCCATTGTATTGCAGCTACGAAGACATGTACAATTTTGGACAGATTTTGAAAAAAGGTATAGTCGAGAAACGCTAAAAACTAAGGCTTTATAATCAATACCGAAGGAATATTGCTCAGCCAAGTGCTTTGTGAATTGACTAATTTTTTCCAACTATCAAGACTTATTAGCATAATATCTTGTTGAGATAAGAAATCTTTTTTGACAACACGGTCTTCAATTAGAGCAATTAAATCAGGAGAAACTGTCTCGATAGCATGTATTTTATCTAAAATAGCAGCGTTATTTTTCATGGAATCATTCGGATCAATAATATTGATTTTTGAACCCGTATTGGTAATTAATTTTTGAGCGAATTCCATTAGAAAAGCATCCTCAGGAGAGAAAATTGGCATGAAAACTTGGTCTAATGTGGTCAAATCTTTATCCACTAATATCCCAATTGGCATTTTACTTTTAGCAATAATTTGACGCGTTCTTTCGTCGAATGGCGAATTTTCAAACAATCCTTCTTTACCTATAAATTTATCAATTAATCGGTCGGGATTGATGATTCTTGTGGTATAACCCAACACTTTTCCTAGCAATGTACCTTCAAAAATAGATTGTCCTAAACCTATCAAAAGCAAATCATATTCGCCTTGATTGGCAATTTCTACAATATCTGCATCGATATCATTCGAAGCTTTGAAAAGGGTAACAATTTTTTGGTTCAACTGAACGGATTCTGAAATAACGGGTTCAAAACTCTTTTTTTCGTGTTCTTCCAAATCAAAAGTGTGCAACTCATTACTCAAAGTGAGGTGCATTGCGGTAACTATAGCTTGGTTGCTTTCGTTTTTAACAAATCCGTTTGCAAGTCGCAATAAAGAAATCCCTCGTTCTGAATTTCCAAAAGAGATAAGTATTTTGAATTTCTTGTTGTGAATAATTTCTTCGGGCAACAATACATCTTTTGTTTTAAAAATAAAATTAATCAGATTTAAAGCAGGTCCAGTCATAAAAGTAGTAACCAAAGCCATGATAACCATCATGGTGAAAACAGCAGGAGACAGCACTTTTAAATCCAATCCTATATTTAAAACAATAAGTTCCATCAAACCTCGAGTATTCATCAAAGCGCCAATGGTTAAACTGTCTCTCCAATTTTGCCCTACAAATTTCGCTGCCAAAGCGCTTCCTAAAAACTTTCCAATTACCGCTACAAGAATAATTACACCCGTAATTTTCCATAGAAAAGGGTCGTTTATAAGTCCAATTTGTGTTCGTAAACCTGTAAAAACGAAAAATAAAGGAAGAAATAATATAACCGAAACATCTTCTATTTTTTCGATAATGATGTTTCTAAATTTGGTATTATCGGGCATAATTGTACCCGCCATAAAAGCACCAAACAAAGCGTGAATCCCAATGACTTCGGTTGAATAGGCAGAAATAATAAGGGTTAAAAGAAAAATAGCCACAACGGGTTTACTTAAACTTTGTCTGGAATTTTTTAATTCCCCTACACGCTCAAGAAATGGTTTGACCACATTAATCATTAAAAAAACATAAGCAATTGCTAGTCCAATTACATATAGCGAACTCACAAATGAACCCGCTTTTACGATAGCAATAACCGTTGCCAAAATACACCAAGCTGTTATGTCATCTGCCGCGGCACAAGTGATCACTATAGAACCCAATTTGGTTTTATGTATACCTCTTTCTTGAACAATTCTTGCTAAAACTGGAAAAGCGGTTATACTCATGGCAATACCGATAAATAAGGCAAAAGACGCAAATTGTACGCCTTCTGGAGCAAATTGATGGTAAATAAAATAAGCCAAACCAATCCCCAAAGTAAAAGGGAAAATTATACTTGCATGACTGATTACGACGGCATCATTGGCTTTGTTTTTTAATACTTTTAAATCCAATTCCATTCCGATCACGAACATGAATAGAATTAAACCAATCTGACTTAAAAATTTTAAATTCCCCAAAGAATCAACTGGGAATAAATGGGAAAAATAGCCTGGGTAATACAATCCAAATAACGATGGGCCTAGAACAATTCCAGCAATCATTTCGCCAATAACCGAAGGTTGACCAATTTTTCGAAATATCCAACCAAAGAAACGGGCTACCAAAATGATTGCAATGATTTGCATCAACAAAATAGCCAAAGGTTCTTTTAGATTATGAATCATTGAAGCCAAAAATTCCGACCATTGTCCTTTTTTTGAAGTTGGTATTATAATATTTCTACCATTTTCTAAAATCTTCCCTTGATTTAGAATCCAATAAATTAGAACCGAAAAGCCTCCAGTAAAAGTAATATAGAATATAGAATTTTTGTAATTCTTCATTGTGAAACGTTGTGTTTTTACTTTGCAAATGGTATCAGAATCTGATTTCAAATATATAAATTTTTCCTTCAGAAAAGAACAACTTATTTTAATTAGGAATAATTTAATAGTTTGTTAAAACACCGCTTAAAATAATCCAAGGGAAAACATTATTTTGTGTTTAAATTAAATTGTCAGAAGCAAACCATTCGGCAAAAGAACTTTCTGTTTCTTGTAGTTTTAATGAAAAAAGCTGTATATTTTCGGGCAAACGCGCCATTATTTTTGCAGCAAAATCAACAACCATATTTTCACTTGTTGGCTGATAATCAACCAAAATCACATGATGCCCACGGTCTTTTAATTCATTTGCCAACTCAAGATGTGGCGTTGTTGCATTAAAAACAGAAGCGTGGTCAAAATCATCAACGATTTCTTCTTTTACAATTTTTTTTAAATCCGAAAAATCGATTACCATACCAAATTTCGCATTGTTTCTATCATCGATTGGGGTTCCAATAACCGTTACAGATAGTTTATAACTGTGCCCATGGACATTTTTACATTTTCCATCATAGCCATAAAGGGCATGTCCTGTTTCGAAACCAAATTGTTTGGTAATTCTAATTTTACTCATTGTAAATAATTTGATTGCAAATTTAGCAAATACTAATCATAATCTTGTCTGTTTTTTGCACGATAATACATCCAATAGGCAATGCCAATTAATACTACAAAAGGAAGGAACGAACCAATAATAATTCCTGTTTGATAACCATTGTCTGGTGCTGCTTTTATTTTTTCTGGAATATTTACTTGTTGAAGTAGCGAAATAATTTTCATTTTTAAGTCTATTTTAGTCAAGTCTTATGAAAAAATCAAATTTTAACAAAACTTAGAATTCTATTTTTAAAGTAGGAGAATGAAATAAATTATTAAACCAAAAACTCCTTATTGGTGTACATTAAAAAAACCAACTTGCCACAAAAATGGCTGTAATTACACATATTAAATCTACTAAAAGCATAGTACCTAAAGCATAACGGGTGTTTTTTATATTTACCGAACCAAAGTAAACCGCAATAACATAAAAAGTACTTTCAGCACTACATTGAAAAATGCTACTCAATCTTCCTGTCATGGAATCGGCACCAAATGTATTCATGGAATCAATCAAAAACCCTCGCGATCCGGCAGAACTAAAAGGTCTAAGCATGGCGACTGGCAAAGCATCCGTAATTTCTTTACTTACACCCATATTTGAGAATCCAAAAGCAATCCAGTTACTGATAATTTCAAACAAACCACTGTTTCTAAATAAAGAAATCGCCACTAGCATTCCCAAAACATAAGGAAAAATAGTAACCCCAGTTTTAACTCCGTTGTTTGCGCCTGATACAAAGGCTTCAAAAACCGTCGTTTTAGCTTCTTTAAATTTCTTCTCTTTTAAAAAGGAGAATAGCAAAGTAAAAGCAATAATTCCAACTAATATCAATCCTGAAAGATTGGAAGTGAAATAGTTTTTCCCTATTAAATCTAAATGATTAACATACATCAACAAACCAACAATTGCTGCAATTAACACCATTAATCCAACAACCAAAGTAGCGCTTTTGAAATTAATTTTTTGTTTAATTCCAACAATTAGAAAAGCAGCAATTGTACCAATAAATGAAGTAATAATACACGGTAACATTACATCTGCAGGATTGCTAGCATTGGCGGCAGCACGATAACCAATAATAGAAGTTGCAATTAGCGTTAGGCCTGACGCGTGCAAACACAGAAACATAATTTGGGCATCGCTTGCATTTTCTTTTTCGAGATTTAATTCTTGTAAACTTTCCATTGCTTTTAACCCAAATGGTGTTGCGGCAGAGTCCAATCCTAAGAAATTAGCAGCGAAATTCAAGGTCATGTAGGAAATGGAGGGGTGGTCTTGTGGAATACTCGGAAACACTTTTACAAATACTGGACTCAATACTTTAGCCAATTTAGCCGATGCTCCTGAAATTATCAAAAGTTCCATCAAGCCACAGAAAAAAGCCAAATAAGCCATTAAAGGAAGTATTAAATCAAGTAATGTGTTTTTGCAAGTTGGCAACAAACCGTCTGATTTTTGAACACCGCTGTAAATTTTGATTGTTTTGTTTTTATAAACATAAGTCGTATCAGGATTTGTTTCAACTTTATTGATTACAATTGTTTTTTCTGGTGCATTTTCAATGCTGTCTTTTATAAAAACAGGCACTTGACTCAAGTAATTTTCAGATATCAAAACAGGATCGTCTTTCTTTCCGTTTAAGATATAATCGATGGTATAGTTGTTTCCTGTAAATAAACTAACTATCACAAACACTATCGACGAAATAAAAATGACTAACCAAAACCTACTTAATACCATGGCAAAATATTTTTTGCTAATGTAAGATTTATTGGGTTTGAAAAGAAATGTTTTTCAATTTTAAACAAATACAAGAAATTAAAAACCCTATTAAAACAACAATTCTGTGTTTAATTTTGATTTATAATTACATAATAGAATAATTTAAATGTTAATTTTATGTAATATCACAATATCATCAATATATTTGCGTACAATTAATCAATACAATAAAACCATTTTACAACTCAAAGAATGAATAACAAATACCTTATTATAGTACTTTTTAGCGTATTCTCATTATCTTTTTATGCACAATCCAAACAAGAAGCAATTGCAATAATTGCCAATTATGATTTGGTTAAAATAAAAGAAAAGGAAGCCTTTTTTAAGAAAAAAAGTGAATTAGAAAAAATTAAAGCCGTTGAAAAAGCCTTACAAAACAATTGGCCAATTCGGGTTATAAATAAGAACGGTTCTATAAGTGAGTTAATGAAGTTAACACCAGACGGACACCCTATTTATTATACCAATAACAATGCAAATGCATCTAAATCTACTAGAGCCAATCATTTAAATACGGGGGGGGCACTTGGTCTTGATTTGAATGGACAAGGAATGATAGCTCGAGTATGGGATGGAGGAACAGTAAGAGCTTCACATAATTTATTCACAAACAGAGTAACAGTTGTTGACGACCCTGCAAGTACTACTTATGCTTCACATTCTACACATGTTACTGGAACTATTATGGCGTCAAATGCGGTAGCTACTACAAAAGGAATGGCTTATCAAGCACAAGCAAGAACATTTGAATGGACAAATGATTCCTCTGAAGCACTCGCCGAAGTACAACTGGGTATGTTGATTTCTAATCATTCGTATGGCGTTCCAATAGTTGGTTCAAGTGGAACAGTGTTGCCTTCTTGGTATATTGGTTCTTACACCCAAGATGCCAAAGATTGGGATGAAATTGCCTATCTATCTCCTTATTATCTTCCCGTGATGTCTGCTGGAAACGAAGGTAATAGCAATGCAAATCCAGAACCTATATCTGCTGGATTTGACAAATTAACAGGGGATAAAACAAGTAAAAATACATTAATTGTAGCCAATGCCGAAGATGCTGTTGTTACTACAAATGGAACATTAACAAGTGTTGTTATAAATTCATCAAGCAGTCAAGGACCTACAGATGATAATAGAATAAAACCTGATATCACAGGAAATGGGACCTCTTTAACATCGGCTAATAGCACAAATAATAATGCTACTACAACAATGACAGGAACCTCTATGGCATCACCAAATGTAGCGGGCACTTTATTACTATTGCAACAACATTATAAAAATCTGACAAACAACTTCATGAAAGCAGCGACATTAAAAGGATTGGCTTGTCATACTGCTGATGATGGAGGAAATCCTGGTCCTGATGCAAGTTTTGGTTGGGGACTTTTAAATGCTAAAAAAGCTGCTGAAACCATAACTGGAAATGGCTTGACATCATGGGTTTCTGAAGAAAGTTTGAACCAAGGACAAACTTTCACAATGAACATAAAAGCAAGTGGTACAACTCCGCTAATTGCCTCTATAACATGGACGGATGTAGCTGGCGAAGCTAATACCGGAAACCTTCCCGCAAACGACCCTACTCCAGCATTGGTAAATGATTTGGATATTAGAATTACAAAAAACACTTCAACTTATTTTCCTTGGAAATTAGATGCTGACCCAAACAATGATGCTATTAGAACAAGCGATAATGCTGTCGATAATGTAGAACAAGTAAAAATTGATAGCCCAACTAACAGTGATTATACGATAACTATTACTCATAAAGGTACGCTACAAACTGGCAAACAAAATTACTCTTTGGTAGTTACAGGAATAACCTCCTCTTTTTCTATTCTTCCAACTTCATCAGATTTAACAGTATGCTCCACCCAAAATGCAGCATTTACTTTTAACTACAAACAAAGTGGCACCGGAACAACCACTTTTGCAGCAGTAGGATTGCCAACTGGAGCAATTGCCTCTTTTAACAATGCTACATTAAGTGCAAATGGAACGGTAACAATGACTGTTTCTGGACTTTCTAGCGTAATTCCTGGTGAATATAGTATTGGAATTTCCGGAAATAATGGAACGGAAACTGAAACACGATATAAAACTTTAAAAGTCTACAACTCCAATTTTCAAACAATTGGTTTAACTAGCCCAACTAATGGGCAAACAGGTTTATCAACATCTGTAAACTTAATTTGGAATAGTCAATTTAATGCCCAATCTTATAATGTTCAAGTGGCATCCGTTTCTGATTTCAGCACCATTTTAATTGACTCCAATAGTACCACAAACAAATTTACAGCAAATGCTCTCGATCAAGACACCGTTTATTATTGGAGAATTATACCCGTTAATGATTGCGGAATTGGTTTAACAAATGCGGCAACCGTTTTTAATTTTAAAACAGGCGTACTAAGTTGTGGCACTTCTTTTATTGCAACCGATTTTTCAAATGCAATCCTTGCTTCTGTAGCCAATTCGTACGCAAGTGTTCCTGTAACTATAACTGGAGGATACACAATTGGTGATATGAATTTGAATTTAGATTTAACTCACACTTATATACAAGATATGACCATTACACTTGAAGGACCTGCATCAATTGGAAGTCCGATAGTTACTTTATTTAAAGAAGCATGTGGAGATAATGATGATATTGTATGCACATTAGACGATTCAGAAGGAGAACCAGCTTGTTCCGGAATTCCTTCTGTTTCAGGAAGTATTGCTCCTTTTCAACCGCTAAACGTGTTGAACACCCTTCCTGCAGATGGGGATTGGATTTTGCATGTTTACGATCCCTACAATGGTGATGGTGGTACTATTAATTCTTTCAGTATAGATATCTGCTATATTGCACCGTCATTAAGAACAAATGAAAATAACTTAATTAATGTGGCTGTTTATCCTAATCCAACAAAAGACATTCTAAATATTAGTATGCCACAAATCAATGGAAATGCAACTTTAAAACTGTTTGATATTCAAGGACGACAAGTATTAGAAACTACAACCAAAAGTAAAAACGAAGTACTTCATATTGGTGATTTACAAGGAGGTATTTATATGCTCACAATCGAAAATGAAAATAGTAAAATCAACAAAAAAATTGTGTTGAATAAATAGCAAATTCTGTATTTTGAATTTTCTTAAATAAAAAAAGGTTATTGAGATTTAATTCTTTCAATAACCTTTAAAAATCATTAGTTCATATTATGCCTTAAGGCACTTTCGCCAACTATTTATAACTATTAAGCCCTTTTTTATTTAAAAACAAAAGCTATAATTGTATTTTTGCTTTTCAAATATAATAAAAATGAAAATTAATTCTTCACAAGTTGAAATTGATGGTATCGACAAAGAAATTTTAAGAGATTTAATGGCTGATGCTCGAAAACCAATTCTTCAGATAGCAAATAAAATAGGGATTTCAGGAGCAGCAATTCATCAAAGATTACGAAAATTAGAACAATCGGGTGTAATTTCGGGGTCAAAGTTTACCGTTAATACTAAAGTTTTAGGCTACAGCACCATGTCATTTGTTGGGATTTATTTGGACAAAGCTGCTAGAAATTCAGAAGCAGTAAGAGAACTTAAGAAAATACCAGAAGTACTAGAATGTCATTATACTACAGGAAACTGGAGCATTTTAATTAAAATCATTTGCCGCGATAATGAACATTTAATGCAATTGCTCAACACCAATATACAAGCTATAGAAGGGGTTTCTCGAACGGAAACTTTCATTTCTTTAGACCAACAAATTGATAGGCAAATACAATTATAACAATTATTGCAAATAGTTTATGTTTGAAATAAAACTTAAAATCAGCTGTTATTTTATTTCTTTAATAGCATTTTGGTCAATCCAACCTTTTGTACCATCAGCCAATTCTATTTTTTTCCAGTTATCAAGTGTTTCTTGAATGTAAACTTTCGTGCCTTCATGCAATACAAAAGCATCCGAAGCATCCGTTTTTGGTTCTGTTTTAACGGCAACCACTTCTACAAAAACAATTGCAGGTTTATCATTTTGATAAGCACTTTTTTCAAAAATAGCTGACGCTACACATAACACTATTGCCAACAATCCAAAAAACATCCCTACAAAGAAAATGCGTTTTAAAAGCGTGGTTTGCGAAAAATAATATCCTACAAAAAACAATAGAAACAATACAGACAATCCAACAGAAATCCATGCCCAAGTATCATAATGATTGGAAGAGGTAAAATCGTTAATGAGCTTATTAAAGCCTACTTTAGGAAGTTCTTTACTTTCGTCAATTTGTAATTTTTGAGCAAATTTTAGATTGTTTTGAATGTCTTTATCGTCTGGATTCAGCAGTAACGCTTTTTCAAAATTATAAATAGCGGGTCCTACTTGGTTCAATTTATAATAACAATTTCCTAAATTGAAATACAGTTCAGCCGATTGTTTCTTGGTTTTCAAAACGCTTTCATACTCGGAAATGGCGGCACTATAATTTCCTTTTTGGTACAATTTATTTCCTTTTTCAAAGCCATTTTGGGCAAATAAAATAGAAGATGTTAGCAACAATAAATAAAGTATATTTTTCATTTTATATAATTTTTTCAGCATTACTATTGATTTAATTGTTTTTCTAATTCAGAAATAACAACAACCGCTTTATCAAAATCATGTTGTATAGCTACACTAGACGAAGGTGCATATCGAGCAAATTCGCAGTTTTCTGTTAGATTAATAAACGCAGAAATGGTTTCTGGCTGCGCATTTTTAGCCAATAAGATTTCACTAATTTTATCTTTACTCATTTCTGAAGTTTCGATATGAATTTTGGCTTTCAAGAAATTATGCAAAGCTTTTTCTAATGCAATATAAAAGGCTTCTTTGTTACTGATTTGATTTTTAGCTTCCGATAAATATTTTTTCACCAATTTATTAGATTGTTTAATTCTATTCCCAACAACATCGCCATCAATAGCTTGTTTTTTCTTTTTGAAAAGCACTATAAATGGAATAAACAGAATCGGTAATAAAAGCAATCCGTAATACAAAGTGGAACCTAAAAAATCGCTTTTGTGCATGGAAACCAAATTAGTTTTCAGTTTTATATACTCAAAATGTTCTGATTTAGAAATGGCTCTTTTGTTGATTTCAGGACTATCACCTTTTGCAACTGTATTTTCTGAAACGCCAGGGCCATCAAGTACTTTAACCATAATTTCAGGAGAAGTAATAGTTTTATAAGCGCCAATGCCTAAATCAAAATAAGTAAAACTCATTGGTTTAATGGCATAATTCCCTTTGAATTGTGGAATAATGGTATATTTATCAGACACACTTCCTGCCATTCCTGCCAATGTGGTATTTACTTGTTCGTTGTGTACGGGATCATACATTTCAAGAGCCGTTGGTACAACTGGTTTTGGTAAATCAAATAATTTCAAGTTTCCATTCCCAACCACTTTAACAATCAAATCAAGGCTTTCTCCGTGTTTCAATGTTGTTTTTGTTGGTATTGCTGAGAAACTAAATTTCCCGACAGCACCAGAAAAATCAATTGGTTTCCCTTTTTCTGGAAGTGGTTTTACACCAATAGTTTTAGCACCCGCAGATACTCTCTTGTGGTCTTCGGTCGTTAAAACTTGTCCAAAAATATTTCTTCTGTTGGTTGGAACTTGCACGTCAATATCGAGAGATAAAGGCTCAATGGTCAATTTCCCTGATTTTTGTGGATACAAAACAGTTTTTCTCAACACAACACAACGGTAACGTTGTCCGTTATACATTCCTTCTTCGGCAACAAGTTGTTTTATGTCAATGTTTTGACTCCAAAAATCATTGTATTTAGGTTTTCCCAATTCTCTAAAATTAGAAATTCCAATATTGTTGCTGAAATATAATTTATAAACTACTGTAATTGGTTCGTTGATATAGGGGTTCGCTTTTGACGTTTCAGCAACCAAGTGCAGTTCGTTATCTACCGCTACTTGTGTATCATTCGGATCTTTAGGGACTTCAACAGCAGCAGTTACATTAATTTTTAATGGCGTCGTTTTATATATCTGCCCGTTAATTTCGATGGAAGCTTGACGAATAACAAGTGTTCCTTTTTGGGAAGGCAACAAAATATAGGAATAGGCTTTTGTAAAAGAGCCTCTACCGTTTACCCATTGTTGACTCATTTGTTGAAATGGCCCGCCTACAACTCTAAATCCTTCAAAATTTGGTGGTGAAAAATTATCACCATCAGCATTCATTGTAAAATCGATTCGCAACCGTTCGTTAAGTCCAAGTGTTGTTTTACTTACTTTGGCTTCAAATTGAACTTGTGCCAAAAGTCCTTGAAAACTAATTAATAAAAGCAGTATGTATTTTTTCATTTTTTTTATAAGTTAATAATTTCCAAAAAACTTAAAGCTAAATTTTTATATTTTATAACAGTTAATAAACTGTTTATTTCAATAATTTCCTTTTTTCTACATTTTGTAAAATGCTCATTTGCTGAATTGCAATTTGATTCAATTTTATCAGTCGTTCCGTTTGAGACACTTTTTCGTTAATTAAAACGGCATTCAAATTTTCCATATTTGATAAACAAATCAATTCGTTGATAGTTGAATAATCTCGAATATTTCCTTTTATAGTTGGATTTTCATCTCGCCATTGTTTAGCTGTAATTCCAAACATTGCCATGTTCAACACATCGGCTTCGTTGGCGTAAATAATAGATTTTTGTGTAACTGTTAATTCTTTTGGTATTAGATTTTGCTTTACAGCTTCCGTATGAATGTGATAATTGATTTTTGATAGCTCTCTCTTAGCTGTCCATCCCAGTTGTTTTTGTTCTTCTTCTTTTAATCGTTGAAATTCACGAACTAAATAGATTTTAAATTCTGGACTTATCCAAATTCCGAATTCAAAAGCAATGTCCTTGTGAGCATAAGTCCCTCCGTATCTACCCGTTTTAGCTTGGATACTTATGGCATTTGTTTTTTCGACAAATTCTTTTACACTAATTTTAAAACTATTTAAACCTGCTTGATTTCTAATTATGGCGAATTCGCCATAATTAAAATTTGGATTGTACAATTTTTCCCAAATGCCAAGATATTCGAGTGTATTTCTATTTCGGAGCCAGTCTGAAATAAAAAAATCGCCATCTTTTGCTTTAAGCATATCTGTTAATGAAATATATTCATTTTCATTAATTTGAAGCACTGTTATTTCAGTGTTTTTTATCAACAGTTTCGCCA
>CAIRNC010000194.1 GCA_903879875.1 uncultured Bacteroidota bacterium | reverse complement strand
CTGCTCCAATGGTAACTAAAGATTGGTCGGCTATTGGTGGAACGATTTCAATGGTAACAACAAAAGTGGTTACTCCAAATGCGACGGATGGTTCTACACGAATCACTAGCTATAATCATACAATTACTTTAAAAAATATTGTTTTCAATACCGGTAATGGAGAGCAACGCAATGATGTAATTGAAATTGGAACTTTCTCTACAACACCTATTGTTCCTATTAATTTTAGCCTATTAGACGTAAAAAATTGTACTGCTAATGCGAGCACTTATTATAAAATTTCAGGAAATCAAGCCCTTTCTGTTACACTAGATTCGACTGTTTTTACAACCCCGACTTTGGGAGTAAAAATATTTCCTATTGATGGTACAACAACTCAATTTTCTTATAAAGTATATTCTGATATCATTCCTGACAACTTTTTTTGTACAACACCAATTCCTACTTTACCCTCAGTAAAAGAACTTTGGATAGCAGACAATAGCACAAACGTAAATGGTGTTACCTCTGGAATAATCGAAGTAACTACCGAAACCAATGGCGGTTCCACCTTCAAGTACACTATTCGATTATTAAATGTAACTGTTACCAAAGGTCCAGTAAGTTTCAATTGGGGAACCAGCTATCTGTTTGGCGTTTTCCCTCCGAATTAAAAAAGGGTAATCCAATTCGCTAATTACTTTTCTATTTGAATTTACCTAATTTTTTGAATTGGTTCTATTTACTATTTTGTTTGATATAAATTTCGGTAGCGCCTGATCCATATTTTTGATAATTGGCATCCTGAAACACGATATTGTCGTAGCGCCCCAACATAAAATCCAATTCTGATTTTAAAACCCCCTCGCCTACGCCGTGTATAAAAACAATTTTTGGGATTCTATTTTTTATAGCAAATTCGACATGTCGCTTGGCTGTTTCTGATTGCAACGTAAGAATATCGTAGTTGCTCATGCCTCTGAAGTTTTTAACTAGCTTCTCAATATGCAAGTCAAATTCAGGAACTGGAGCTTCTTTGGTTTTCTTTTCTTTTACAAAACTTCGGGGTTTCGGAATTTCTTTTTCTTGTTTCACCTGATTCATACTTTGGCTTCCAATGGTGAAATTCATTTCATTGGCTCCTTTTTTCAAAAGCTCTTTTGGGTCAAATGTCAAATCAAAACCATCGGTAGTCGCCACCGTAATTCTGTTATTTGCCACTGCAACAACCACGCCTTCCATGGCATCGTCCAAGACCATCACTTTATCGCCTTTGTTAAATGTTTTCATCGCTATTATCAGTATCGTTAAAATTATCGGGCTCCATGCCGTTGAGACTAGTATTTTCTTCTTTTTTACTAGGCACTTTAAAACTTATTTGCATGATAGAAAACATAAAAACAACAAAGGAAATAGCCGTTAAATACAAATTGGGTTTGTCTTGGCTTTGCTCATAAACGGCAAAAATTCCAGAAAGTAGCAGTAAGGGAATTAGTAGTTTTTTCATTAGTATATTTTATTTATTGTATTAAAAGTTGCGATTTCAATGTTCCTGCGCCAGAAGCATTCGCGGCTTGGCGACCGAGTTTTCTCCACTAGGAGAAAACGAAAATAGGAAAATAAAACGAACAATGAACCGAAAACTAGCGATTGATTTTGACGCCTGTTGGCAGTAGTTTTATAGCATTTAATTGAAATAATTTAGTAATTCAATTATACTATTATTTGATTGATCTAATGTTATTAAACCTCTATAAGGTCTATCTAAATCCAAAATAAAAAATACTGTTAGTGAAATCATTGCAGCAAAGCAAAGATTGCCAAACCAATCTACGTTTCCTTTTAAAGTTGATGAATAACCAGAGAAAAAAGAAATTATAAATGCTAAGAGAAAGACTAACAAAATAATACTATCGGGAACTTTTGCATTTACAGCAGCCAATCTCGTTGTGGTAATATCAAACATTTCATTCAATGCTGGAATCATTTGTCGAGTTGCATCAGTATTTGAATAATTGTGTGAAAGTCTAGTAGCTCTATTCCACAATGCATTGGATAAAGAGCGGCTAATTATATTCACCTGCTCTCGTTTTTTTGAGTCAAAGCCAACTTTAAAATAATTTATTCGGGTTTCAATATATTTTTTAAAATCACTTCTAAACAATAAACGTTCGTTTTCTGGATACAAGTCCGCACGAAGTAAAGCTGTGCTAATTGTGTTTGATTCCTGAATAATAATTTGTCTACGAGTGTCATATCTGTCTATACTCATACTAAATGTAAAGGCTAATATTAGTGCTAATAAACCAAAAAGTGAACCATACACATTACTTGAATCTGTCAAATATTCTCCTTTTTTCTTTTTTGATTTTCCAACGATACTACCAAGTAAAGTTGAAGTTAGCACTAATAGAAATATAAAAGTTGATATTTTCCAAGCAGCTATTTCGTTTAAATATGACATTTTTTATAAGTTAAGTTAAGTTTTATTTCTTTTTACTATTCAATTTTGGAGTTACATCTTTAACAGTATTTGTTTTAGTTATATCATCATCAATTATTTGCTCTTTTACTGTAGCAAAATCAATCGCTTTTAAATCAATCTTTCTTATTTGTCTATTCCACATTGTGTGGTAATAGTATATTTTATTTTTCAAATCAGATGCAGAAGTAACTTGAGTTGCACTAACTATATCAGTTGGTAAATGGTCTTTCGGAACTTGAGCGCCTAATGGTATGTTAAAATTATCTAATATTCTAAAGGATTCGAAGACGGCATCTAATGTAGTTTCTAATGGACGACAAGAGGCAGTAAATGCTGCGGCTCTTACAAATCTTGAAGCAGGAGTAAAATCACCTGGTAAGCCTAACAACCCGGAACCGCCACCTAATGGTTTTAAAGTGTACCCGTCAAAACTCAATGGACCATTCGGATTTGTTGATAGGTTGAGATAATTTCTTTGATTAATTAAATGCCAATCGTAAGTAGGCGAATTTGTTATTACACCAATGTAGGGATCATATATTTTTACTTCACCATTATTCACGATTTCAATTATTTTACTATTACCACTTGGATCAACAATTTTGAAATGGAAAGGTAGTGCTGCACCTCCAAACTCTTTATTGTCTACATTTACTATTATGACATTTTTTAGATTGGCAATAATTTCGTCAACTGTTTTAAACGATGATAACATCCACTGCATTAAGTCGCCTACACTCATTGAATTTTCAGCTTTTGTACTATTATAAATGGCATATTCAGCAAAATCGGGTAAATAATATACACCAACATATAATCCTTCTTCATTTAATCCATCTGGTCCGTATGGTTGACCATATGCTGTAAGTGTTACAAAGCCATATTTCCCATTCCATTTTTTACCGTTGTAGCCCTCAGGAGTTTGACCTGTAAATTTTTTGTTGCGAGGTACAACTAAAATCTTATTGTGTTGCGCATCGTTAAGTGCCCATTCGACTGTTCTTGCAACGACAAATCCACCATCGTTGGATTTTAATGTAATTCCTGTACACGGAGAAACGCTGGTACTAAACATAAGAAATGCTAAAGTAAGAGCGGTAATTTTTTTAAATGTATTTTTCATTTGATTTAGTTTTAAGGGTAAATATTTTGGATGATTATTCAACATTTTCTTTCTTTGATAAAAAATAATATCCCAAACAAAAAGACATTATTAATATCGCTATGCCAACTAATAGTAAATATTCGGAGTGCTTGATATCCAATGTAATAACTTTTCTTACTATTGCCGTTATTGCAATCAATAGTATGATTTTAACTTTACTTAAAATAGTATTGTGATGATTTTTAAAAGTTTCTAAGATTTCAAGGGTAATTAAGATATTAAAGAAAATCGGAACACCAGCAAGGCTCAAAGGTCTTTCACTTGAAAATGAAAATCTAATCACCTCTATATAAAAAATATAAATTAAGTCGATTGTTTCAATAATTATAAATAGTATGGCAAGAATGGATAAGATTAAATAAACTAAATCCTCTGTTTTCGATATAATCTTGTCTTTTTTCATAGTTTTATTTTCAAATTAATATTACTGATTATCATTCTGATTTCTAAAAATTACAGCCAACTCATTTATACTCTACTACAAAGTAGCGACAATCTACCCAATTTGGGATGTATAGTCACTACTGGATAGCGTATTTTTTTCAAATATATAAAATTACAATCAAAACCATCAAATCAACACCCTATTTATTGCTTTAATGTTCTTCTGAATGTTGTTACTGCACCGTTTTATGGCTTTCCGCCGTTTAGTTACTTCTTGTCGTTACTTAGTTGGTGCTTGTCGTTACCTAGTTAATGCTTGTCGCTACCCAGTTGAGGCTTGTCGCCAGCGACAAGAACCAACTAATCGACGACAAGAGGTAAAGAACTGACAGCAACAACCAAAGAACTGACAGCAACAACCAAAGACCTGACAGCAAGAAGTAAAGACCTGACGACAAGAGGCAAAACGGAAGCGGAATGTAGTAAAGAACAAGAAAAAGGCTCAAATGCTTAATAATGACCTATTCCAGATGAGCCTATTTTCACAAAAATTGAATAGTTTTGCAATTGCAAATACACTTTTTTAAAAAAGTATAGAAAAGCTTAATACAAAAACAAAATGAACCTAAAAACAATCGCATTCTTATTTATAATTACCTTTTTTGCTCAAAATCTTTGGGCGCAACCCGATGGTTATTGGGACAAAGATCGAGCAACGAGTAAAGAAATCATTGTTGGGGCAGGAAACAGAATCGTTGTTAAAACCGAGGATTTTCCTGTAGGCACAACTGAAGTGGTTTATCGCATCACCCTTTTGGACCAAAACCAACAATTGGCGAATAATTTGGTTTCGATTTTAAAAGCCATTCCAGACCCAACAGGAATCAGTCAAGGTTCTGCTGGAGCGGTTTTTTTAGTATCGAAAGTGTCTGGCGAAGACAAATGCAAATATGCCGTATTTTCTAGTAGTGCGTTGGCGACAAGCTATCAAACCGATGGCAAAATGGATAAAGCCTGTTGGTTTCAAAACAATCCCGTGAGCAAAGATGCCAAACTCCTTTCTTTAGACAATACACCCTGCTTAAAACAAGCGACAACCGCCATGTGGTTTGGTTTTGAAAGCAACAATTGGTTGATGAATCAAAAAATTGTACTCGAAGTCGTGCCGTGGGTCGATAATAAAGCCAGCAGAGGTTGGACTGCCGACAACAAAAAAGCAATAATCAATCTCACTAAAACATCTGATTTGGTAAAACGAATGATCAATTCAGACGATTTTTGCGTTTGTATTCTAGAAAAATTTCAAGCCACTTACCGCTATCCTGAATTTCAAAAGCTATTGGCGGTTGAAAAATCCAAAACTTTCAGGGATTTTGGCAATGCTTGTCTTACTGAAAAACCAGCCAATAAACCTATTTTAGACAATATTAGAGCCGATGCCAATAACTATTTTAAAAAGAAAAAATATACCGAAGCTATCGAATTGCTAAAAATAGGGGTTATTGATAATGGAAATGCCACAGCCCTTGATTATAATGGACTAGCAACCTATTACTTGTTTTCAAAACAATATGAAAAAGCCATTAAAGCATTAACCGAGGGCGAAAAATTAGACAGTTCTGAACTGTTAATTCAGCTCAACTTGGCGCATGCTTACTTGCTTCACGACGAATTCCGAAAAGCAAAAGAACTTCACAAAAAATACAAATTGCAAAATGTAACTGCCCAACAAAGTTGGATTGACAAAACCCAATCGGATTTCGAAGCATTCCGAAAAGCAAACATTCAAAACGAAGATTTCGATCGTATTTTGAATGTTTTGAAAGATTAATTTCCAATAAAAAACAACAACCAAAAACCGTTATCCAACAACCCTAAAAATGAAAGCAAGTTATCATAAATATCAACTTCATTTCAAAAAACCATCAGGCACTTCAAGAGGTGTTTTGACCGAAAAAGAAACCTGGTTTATTGTGCTGGAAAAAGACGGTAAAATCGGAATTGGGGAGTGTGGCATTCTTAGAGGATTGAGCTGTGATGATCGACCTGATTATGAAGAAAAATTGGCTTGGACTTGCGCCAATATTCACCTTGGCGAAAAACAACTTTGGGAAGCTTTATTGGAGTTTCCTTCGATACAATTTGGAGTCGAAATGGCGTTTCAATCGTTGGTGAGTGAAACCCCTTTTTTATTGTTTCCAAGTGCCTTTACAAATGGCTCAAAATCAATCGCAATTAACGGTTTGATTTGGATGGGTGAAGCTGCAGAAATGAAGCAACAAATTGACGAAAAACTGGCTGCTGGATTTCGTTGTATCAAGTTGAAAATTGGTGCCATTGATTTTGAAAAAGAGTTGGAATTATTACGGTTTATTCGTCAAAATTTTACTCCTGAACAAGTCGAAATACGAGTAGATGCTAACGGTGCTTTTTCCTTAGATACTGCTTTAGATAAATTAAATCAATTATCTGAATTTAAACTACATAGCATTGAACAACCTATCGCTAAAAACAACACTGACAGTATGTCATATCTGTGTAAAAACACACCTTTTCCAATTGCATTAGATGAAGAGCTAATAGGAGTCTTTTCACTAAAAGAAAAGGAAGCATTAGTGTTGAAAATTAAACCACAATACATCATTTTGAAGCCTAGTTTTATAGGTGGTTTTCGAGGCACAAAAGAGTGGATTTCTTTAGCCGAAAAACATCAAATTGGCTGGTGGATTACCTCCGCTTTGGAGAGTAATATTGGATTAAATGCTATTGCGCAATGGACCTTTTTACAACAAAATCCAATGCCTCAAGGATTAGGAACTGGTGCTTTATATACCAATAATTTTGACTGTCCATTAACGGTTTCTGAAGGTCAATTGTGGTATAAAAACAATCAAGATTGGGAGGCAGATTTGTTGAAAAAATAAAAAAATAACTACTGAAAAATCGGCTTTTTACACTAAAATTAAAGCTTGTTTTCAATG
>CAIRNC010000193.1 GCA_903879875.1 uncultured Bacteroidota bacterium | reverse complement strand
GAAAAGTTCCAGAATGGGCGAAGACAAAGGTTTATTATTACTGAATAACAAACCAATTGTGTTGTACATCATCGAGCAAATGCAATTTGTTTTGAACAACATTATAATTGTATCTGACAATCGAGAATATGAAAAATATGGATTAGAAGTGATTCCGGATACTATAAAAAACTGTGGACCTGCGGGAGGAATTTTAGCTGCTTTGAAGCATTCCAAAACGGAATTGAATTTCATTATTAGTTGTGATATGCCTTTTGTAAACAAAGAAGCTATTTCTTTTCTGCTTCAAAATACAAATGGGTTTGAAATTATTTTACCTATTTTCAAAGGAAATTACGAACCTTTGTTTGGGATTTATTCTAAAAGTTGTTTTGAAAAATGGCAAGAATTAGTGCATAATAACGAAAATAAACTACTAAATTTAGCCAATCATTTTGAGTTGAATTCCATTGATGTTGATGAAAATCCTGTTTTTGGAAAAGATTTTTTTATGAATATCAATACTAAAAAAGATTTAGAAATGGCTTCAAAAATAATTGTAGAAAATGGAAATTAAATTACTGTTTTTTGGACAAATTACGGATATAATTGGGGTTTCTTCATTGGAAATAAAAGAGGTAAACAGCACCGATGCATTAAAACTACAATTAGAAAATCAATTTCCAGCATTACAAACTGTTTCTTATGCGATTGCTGTAAATAAGAAAATTATTCAAGAAAACACATCGCTAATTCACAACGATACCGTGGCCCTTTTGCCACCATTCTCGGGAGGCTAATTATGAATGCAATTCAAAAAAATAACCGCTACGAAAGACAAATTGCGCTTCATGAATTTGGAGAAGCTGGTCAAAAAAAATTGGCTCAAGCTCGAATTTTGGTTATTGGTGCTGGCGGTTTAGGTTGTCCAGCCTTGCAATATCTAGCTGCCGCTGGGATTGGAACCATTGGGATTGTCGATTTTGATGTGGTAGCACTTTCTAATTTGCAACGCCAAACGCTGTACACCGTTGCTGATATTGGAAAATCCAAAGTGATTGTCGCCGCAAAACGACTAGAGGCTCTAAATCCTGAAATTAACATTCGGACTTATAATCTTCAAATTACCCAAAATAATGCACTTGAAATACTTTCTGAATTTGATGTGATTATTGATGGTTCGGATAATTTTACGACTCGTTATCTTGTAAATGATGCTTGTGTTTTGCTTAATAAACCTTTGGTGTATGGAGCTGTTTTGCGTTTTGAAGGACAAATTGGCGTTTTTAATTTATTCGATGCTGAAACGAATATCAAAACCAATTACCGTGATTTATTTCCTGATTCGTCGAAATTATCAGAAGCAATATCTTGTAATGATGTAGGGGTTCTAGGAGTGATTCCTGGAATAATTGGAACGATGCAAGCAGCCGAAGCAATTAAAATTTGCGCCGGAATTGGCAAAGTGCTTTCCAATAAAATATTCTCATACAATGCTTTGCAAAACACCTTTTATGATTTTGAAATAGTTCCAAATCCTGCATCACAAGCTACTATTCCTAAAAATGAATTCGAGTTTTTGAATTTCAATTATGAAGTTTTTTGTAACACCCCTCCATTTGAAAACGAAATTTCAACAAGTGTTTTTGAAACTTTTCTAATTTCGAGAAATTTTGTCATTATTGATGTTCGAGAAAAAGACGAATTGCCAAGAATAGCTGAATTTGAAACGATTTTAATACCTTTGAACCAATTGAAAAATTCATTGGAAAAAATTCCATTAGAAAAAACGGTTATTTTTATTTGCAAATCAGGAATTCGAAGTCAAAAAGCAGCTACTCTTTTAAAAGAATTACAGCCACAATGTGAAATATTGAGCTTAAAAGGAGGTCTTGATTCCTGGAAAAAATATTCTAATAAACAATAAAATGTCTGAGAAGAAAAAACATTCTATATTTGTTAATGGCGCAATAACTCCCGAATTTATTACCAATAGCATAGCCAAACATAGCACAAAAACCAACATTGGCGCTCACGATATTTTTCTGGGGCAAGTCCGAAACGATATCATTGATAACAAAACTGTTGTTGCTATTAACTATGAAGCCTACCAGGAAATGGCAGAGGAACAAATACATGAAATTCGAGAAGCCGCTTTTGCAAAATACAATTTGGTTTGCATGCACATTTATCACAGTCTCGGATTGGTAAAAGCGGGTGAAATATGTCTTTTTGTTTTTGTCTCCGCCAAACACCGTAAAGATGCTTTTGAAGCTTGCCAAACAATTGTGGAACAAATCAAAGCCATCACCCCTATTTTTGGCAAAGAAATTTTAGAAGATGCCTCTTTCGTTTGGAAAGAGAATAGATAATTTCATGTTCTTAATTTGTAAAAAATATAAAATTACACACCTATTCCAAACTCATAACCTCGAAAATGGTAGATATAACATTTAAATCGAATACTTTACGAATAGCAAAAGCGCAGGCAATTTTAAAAGTCAGCAAAAAAGAAACTATAGAAGCTATCGTGAACAAAACTGTTCCAAAAGGCGACGTATTTGAAATGGCAAAAACGGCTGGACTGTTTGCCGCAAAACGCACGAGTGATATGATTCCGGATTGTCATCCCATTCCAATTGAATTTACTGCTGTAAACTATCATATCAACGAATTAGAAATTGCAATTGTCGTGGAAGTGCACACTATTTATAAAACGGGTGTTGAGGTCGAAGCCATGCACAGTGCGTCGGTTGTGGCACTAACGATGTATGATATGCTTAAACCCATTGATAAAGGTATCGAAATTCATTCCATTAAATTATTAGAGAAAAAAGGTGGTAAATCAGACTTTTTGGACCACTATCGTCCCGATTTAAAAGCAGCTGTAATTGTATGTTCTGATAGTATTTCGGCGGGTAAAAAAACGGATAAAGCGGGTAAAGCAATTATTCGAAAATTAGAATCTTGTAAAATTTGCTTAGCGGATTATGTGGTAATTTCAGACGATATTATGGGGATCCAAGAAAAAGTATTGGACTTGTATCACAAAAACATGGACTTGATAATTCTAACTGGAGG
>CAIRNC010000192.1 GCA_903879875.1 uncultured Bacteroidota bacterium | reverse complement strand
TGGAAAAACTAGAATTTTACTTTGGTCCCAAATGCATGGAAACGAAAGCACAACCACTAAAGCGCTTTTTGATTTGTTTAATTTCCTAAATGATGAAACAGAATTGCAAAAAGAGCTCTTGCAAAATTTCACTTTTTATTTTATTCCGATGCTAAATCCTGATGGAGCGGAACTTTATTCACGAGAAAATGCCAACAAAATCGATTTGAACCGGGACGCACAAAATTTGTCTCAACCGGAAAGCATTGTTTTGCGGTCTATTTACGAACAATTTAAGCCTGATTTCTGTTATAATTTACACGATCAGCGAACTATTTTTGGAGTTGGTACTACAAATAGACCAGCAACGGTTTCTTTTTTAGCACCATCCTATAATGAAGCGCGAGATGTGAATGAAGTACGTTTAAAAGCAATAAACCTGATTGCGGAGATGAATAGAACACTACAGCGCTATATGCCAGGGCAAATTGGACGTTTTGATGACGGATTTAATTTGAATTGTATCGGAGATACTTTTCAAGCTATGGGTACACCAACCGTATTATTTGAAGCTGGACATTTTCAAGGCGATTACCAGCGAGAAGAAACTCGTAAATTTATATTTATTGCATTATTATCAAGTTTTATTTCGATAAGCGAAAACGTTATAGTTGATAATAAAAAAGATGAATATATGAATATTCCGCAAAATAATCCGTCTTTTTATGATTTTGTGTATAAAAACATCAATATAAATTATGATAGTTCAAAAAAATGTATCAACTTTGCAGCACAATACAAAGAGGAGTTAATAAATAAAACTATTTTTTTTAACGCTTTTATTGCTAAAATAGGAGATTTGAGTGGGTGTAACGGACATTTTGAATTTGACGCAGCAGGTAAAACCTATTCAAATGACAATCAGTCTGTTCCTGAATTAAATCAAAAAGCTTCCTTTTTATTAGATAATAGCATTGAAATTGTAAATGGAAAGGTAAAATTGAATTAATTTTTTTTGTTTAGCTGATTAATTAAGAATATAAAAAATAAATATTATGAGTAAGTTTCGTTTGGATGAGGTAGATCATCAGATTTTAGACATGTTGATTGATAACACGAGAGTTCCATTTACCGATATTGCAAAAAAATTATTAATTTCTGCAGGAACCGTTCATGTAAGAGTTAAAAAAATGGAAGATGCTGGAATTATCATGGGTTCTTCTTTGGTTTTGGACTACGACAAATTAGGCTATTCATTTATTGCTTACGTTGGGGTGTTCTTAAATAATACATCACAAACGAAGTTTGTTTTAGAGCGCATTAACGACATTCCATTCGTAACCGTTGCATCTGTAACTACAGGAAAATTCAACATTTTCTGTAAAATTAGAGCTAAAGACACTAAACATGCTAAAGATGTTATCTTTATGATTGATGATATTGAAGGAGTTTACAGAACAGAAACTATGATTTCATTAGAAGAAAGCATCAATGACAAAAAACGTTTGATGCATACTATTTTCAAAAACATGTAATTCTATTGAATATATTATAAATATAACCTCAAGTGAATTCTTGAGGTTTTTTTTTGAAAAATAACCAACTAAACATAAACTGCTATGTACACACTTCCGAAAATTGAAAGATTCAACC
>CAIRNC010000191.1 GCA_903879875.1 uncultured Bacteroidota bacterium | reverse complement strand
TTGTAGTTTTATTTATTACTTTTGTTTTTCTAAAAAAAGTATTTATTCATAAAATTTCATTGTGAATAAATTTTGAATATTAAGAAAAGCAAACCTATGATTAGACAACTAATAGTGCTAATTTCTATTGCCAGCACATTGTCGGCGTGGGCGCAAAAAGATACTCTAAAACCATTTGCATTTCAAGGTTATGTCGAATCCTATTATAGCTTTGATTTTTCAAATCCTCAAAATCACGAAAAACCAAACTTCATTTACAACCATAAACGGCATAATGAAATCAATCTGAATTTAGCATTTTTAAAAGCCTCTTACAGCAAAAATGATATTCGTGCCAACGCAGCTGTAATGGTCGGCAACTATGCACAATACAACCTTTCGGCAGAACCAACTTGGGCGCAATTGGTTTATGAAGCCAATGTAGGTTTCAAAATTTCAAAGCAACAAAACATTTGGTTGGATACAGGAATTATGCCTTCTCACATCGGTTTTGAAAGTGCCATTAGTGCCGATTGTTGGACAGTAACAAGAAGTATTCTGGCAGAAAACTCACCTTATTATGAAACAGGCGCAAAACTTTCTTATACCAATACAAACGAAAAATTTTATGCTTCCTTTATGGTTTTAAATGGCTGGCAAAAAATAAAAAAACCTAATCATATTCAAAATCCGTCTTTTGGAGTTCAAGTATATTTCAAGCCAACTTCTAAATTATTTTTGAATTACAGCAACTTTATTGGTACTGATAAAGCCGATAGCATTCATTCATGGCGACTATTCCATAATTTATATGCCATTTATGAACCTTCGGAAAAGTTTGGAATAATTGCAGGTTTTGATTTTGGTACTGACAAATATAACACTACCGATTATGATGTTTGGTATGCTCCTATCTGTGTTTTAAGGTATAAGTTAAAAGAAAAATATTGTATTGCAGTTCGTGGGGAATATTATAATGACAAAAAACAAATACTTATTACTACCAATTCACCAAACGGATTTCAAACTTGGGGGCTATCCTCCAATTTTGACATACAAATTAAAGACAATTTAGTTTGGAGAATTGAAGCCAAAGAATATTTTTCTAAGGATAAAATATTTGATAATAATATTAATACTAATTTTACGCTATCAACTTCTTTAGCAGTACGATTTCAGTAAACTTATATCAAAAAATAAAGCAAAAAAAGAAGCTAACAAATTATTCTACGGACTTTCAGTTGGAGGACGGATAGAAATGCCTATTGCCGAAAGTTCATGGAACTCCTACTTTGGGATGTTTAGAGACAAATATGGCATTGAATGGATGGTGGACTTTGACCCTAATTGCAAAGAAACAATTTAAGCATTTTAGTATTATACTAATTGGAATTCTATTTTAAATCTCTCTTAAACATTAAATAATTGTGAATTAATACTAAAAAACAATTACTTTGCAAAAAATTTAGACAAAATGAATAAATCAATATATTTTCTATTCTTATTATTTACGTTCTATAGTAACGCACAAACTAAAATATTATTTGATGCCACAAAAGCAGAAATGGCTGGAAACGCGGATTGGGTGATTGATGCCGATGCTCATAATATATGGTTTTCGAGTACAACCCATTTGCCTTATACCAACGGAACTGGTGGCGCATCTAATCCACAACGTGTTCCATCTCCAGCACAATCGGGAATTACGGCTACAACTCCAGAAACATTTTGGGAAGGCGGATTGTCTAATTTTGCTATTGATTGTGTAAATCAAGGTTATATTGTTGAATCTTTACCCTATAATGGCGCTATTACTTATGGCAATAGTGCAAATGCTCAAGATTTAAGTAACTACAAAGTATTTGTTGTAGACGAACCCAACTCCTCGTTTACGGCTACAGAAAAAGCGGCTTTAGTCAATTTTGTTGCCAATGGTGGAGGACTTATGATGATTTGTGATCATACCATTTCCGACAGAAACAATGATGGTGTTGACTCGCCAATGGTTTGGAACGATTTTATGACCAACAATACTGTTCAGAATAATCCTTTTGGAATAACCTTCGATTTATTAAATATTAGTGGAAATTCCAGTACTATTGCCAATTTGCCAACCAATTTAATTCTGCATGGTTCTCACGGAAATGTAACGCAAGTGTTATGGTCCAATGGCACTACAATGACATTGAATGTTGCCAACAATAGCACCGTTAGGGGTTTAATTTACAAATCGGGGTCAAGTACCACAGGAACTACAAATGTTATGGTAGCTTCTGCCTCTTATCAACAAGGTAAAGTAGTCGCTATTGGTGACAGTTCCGTTCCAGATGATGGCACAGGAGATACGGGTGATGTATTATACAACGGCTATACTGGTGATGCTAACGGCAATCATCAAAAGTTGCTAATGAATGCTATGGTTTGGCTTGCAACTCCAACATTATCCAATTCCGAGTTTGATGCAAATGCCATGCAGTTTAGCATAGCGCCAAATCCGGTTCAGGGAAAAGAATTGCATTTTAATTTCACTACCAATACTGATGCTCCAGTGACACTTTTCATTTATGATACTTTAGGAAGAATTATTAAAACCGCAACATATAAAAGCATTTATACTGAAAATAATCTAAAAACACTTCCGATTGACAATTTAGTTTCTGGAATCTATATCGGTAAACTATCAAACGAAGAACAATCAAAAAGCATTCGTTTTATTGTAAAATAAAGATTTGTGCTTTCAAAAAAGGAATAGTTTTAACTCTACAATTGAACAAAATAGTTCACTAGATGTGACAATTTTGGTTTTTATGGAACATATAAGTCAAGAATAAAAAACTATTGTATAAATTACCTGTGTTTCAAACGCGAAAAAATTACTTGTTTAAAACCTTGTTTTCGAAACGATAAAAGTAAAAATCAATTAATAATAACATTGATTTTCAATAAACCCAACTATTCCATAAAGATATCTCCACACCTCTTTTTCTTCTAAATTAACTCATTAATGGAGTTCAATACCCCATTAATGCACTTCTAGTTATTGAAAATAAATTGCAGAGCATCAAAAATAAATTATATACATAGTTGATTTTTCAATTTCGCCATTATGAAATTAATTATTTTTAATTAATTTTTTGCTACACCCTAAAAATTATAGGGTATGTTTTATAGAAATCGTAAAAAATAACAATATTACTTTATTTTTAATGGGGCTATTGTTATATTTTATAATTTTACGCCGAATTTAAAACAAAAAAACTATGAGAAAAATTATTTTAAGTGTGATTCTAATCACGATTTTAGTGTTATCCATTTTTTCTTTTTATTTATTTCCTGAAAGCACCGAATTAGGCTCTCATGTTGTACCTTTAAAATTAGATACAGGTGATTCTGCATGGATGTTAGTAGCGACGGGTCTTGTATTATTAATGACGCCTGGGCTAGGATTCTTTTACGGAGGAATGGTTGGTAAAAAAAATGTAATCAGTACTGTATTGCAAAGTTTTATGGCTATGGTCATCGTTACCGTTTTATGGGTTGTGGTAGGTTTTGGTTTGTGTTTTGGACCGTCAATTGGCGGTTTCATCGGCAACCCAAGTACAAATCTTTTCTTTCAAGGAGTTGGCGCAAGTACGGCATGGGAATTAGCACCAACAATTCCATTCTTATTGTTTGCACTATTTCAAGCCAAATTTGCTATAATTACACCCGCATTAATAACTGGTGCTTTTGCAGAGCGAGTGCGCTTTTGGGCCTATTTGTTATTTATGGTTCTGTTTATAATTTTTATTTATTCCCCATTATGTCACATGACTTGGCATCCAGACGGATTATTCTTTAAAATGGGTGTATTAGATTTTGCTGGTGGTACAGTGGTACACATGAGTGCTGGCTGGGCTGCATTGGCAGGAGCGATGTTTTTAGGAAAAAGAAAAACTCAAAAATCAAATCCTGCACGTATTACTTATGTTTTATTAGGAACAGGTTTATTGTGGTTTGGATGGTTTGGGTTTAACGCGGGATCGGCTGTTGGCGCTAGTAGTCTTGCTGCTCAAGCATTAGGCACGACTACTGTTGCTGCGGCTGCTGCGGCTATGGGTTGGGTATTTCTTGATAAAATTCTTGGACACAAACTATCTGCAATGGGTGCCTGTATCGGGGCTGTTGTAGGTCTGGTAGCCATTACACCTGCAGCTGGTTTTGTAACTATTCCTTCAGCACTTGCGATTGGTTTTATTGCTAGTATTGTGAGCAATCTTGTTGTTAGCAATTTTCCTAAAGGAAAAATTGATGATGCTTTGGATGTTTTTGCCTGTCATGGTGTTGGTGGTATGGTGGGAATGCTTTTAACTGGTGTATTCGCATCCAAAACAGTCAATGCAATAGTTGGTGAAAACCAAGGTTTGGTTTATGGTGACGCAACCTTATTTTTAACGCAACTAAAAGCATTGGTATTGGTTTCTATATTCGCATTTACCGTATCTTATGCTTTATTCTTTTTCGTAAATAAAATAACACCTCTACGTGTTTCCGAAGATAAAGAAGAACTTGGATTAGATATTACCCAACATGGAGAGTTCCTATAAAAGTTGGTTTAATCTAAGGATTAAATTTCAGTAACTTTTTTATTTCGTGAATT